>JAKUSY010000473.1 GCA_022451445.1 Planctomycetota bacterium | reverse complement strand
ACCTTCCCCACGTTGGCTGTCGAAAGTTTTGCGTACAGATTTGGTGGTCAAGTGACCAGAGCAATTACGGTCGCCAGTCAGAAAGGTGGGGTCGGAAAGACGACCACGGTGATCAACCTGGCCGCCAGCCTCTGCCTGGCGGGTCGAAAGGTTCTGCTCATGGATCTCGACCCGCAGGCGAATGCGACCAGCGGGGTGGGGGTCGAGGTCCCGTCTGCAGGCTCAGACGAGTTTCCTTATTTGAGCGCTTTGCTGAATGGAGATCCGCTCGAGCCATTCATCTGCGAAACAGAACATGAGAATCTCTGGGTGCTGCCCTCCAGTCCGGAAGCATCCAACCTGGGTATTGTTAAGGATCTCGAGGCGGCTGACGCCGATGGGCTCCGCCAGAGAATACGAGCAGCGGCCGAGCCGTTCGATTACGTTATTCTTGATTGTCCCCCATCGTTGGCAGGGCTTCCGACCCTCGCCCTTGAACTCAGCGATGGGCTCATTATCCCTGTTCAATGTGAATATTACGCGATGGAGGGCCTGAGCCAGATATTGCCACTAGTTAAAAAAATAAAGGAAAGTACAAATCCTGATTTAGAGATAGAAGGCCTTCTCTTGACGATGTTTTCACAGGAATTGGACCTTTCGCATGATGTGGTTGACCAGATCACTGAGTTTTTCGAAGGCGGGACCTTCTCATCTGTTATTCCAAGAGACGTTCTCTTGGCGGAGGCGACCAGCCATGGTTGCCCGGCATTTCAATATGACTGTGAATCGAAAGGGGCCTGGGCTTATGTCGAGCTGGCTCGGGAAGTGATGGCGAATGGCTAAGAGGAAATTAGGGCGTGGCCTGGAAATGTTGCTTGGAAAGGGTGGGGGGGATGTTCCGACCCGGACCGGTAGTGATAAAAAAAGGCCGGCCAAGGCGAAGAGCCCCCGGAAAAAAGTAGCCAGCAGGAATGCTGTGAAGGAGAAGGTGGCTGCCGGGGAGAAATCTTCCAGCTCGGGAGCTGGCGCCCAGGTGCCCGTGGTCCTGCTGGTGAGCCCGGATGAGATCCGGGAAAATCCGCAGCAGCCAAGAAAAGATTTTCCGATGGCGGAGCTGGATGCATTGAAGACATCCGTTTCTCGAGATGGGTTGCTGCAGCCACTGCTGGCTCGAAAAGAAAAAAAAGGCTACCAGCTTGTCGCGGGGGAGCGCCGGCTTCGGGCCGTGCGCGAGCTCGGACTCGATAAAGTTCCGATAATATTGTCGGAAGTCGAGGATGAAAAACTTCTTGAGCTGGCCCTGGTGGAGAATCTCCATCGAGATGACCTCAATCCGATTGAGCTGGGCGAAGCGTACAGGGGGTTGCTCAAGATTAAATCCTGTACTCAGGAACAGCTGGCCGAGCAGCTTGGGTTGAGCCGTTCGGCGGTCAGCAACACGATTCGGCTGCTGGAATTGCCTGATGACATGAAGAAAGCCCTGATCAGGGAGCAGATAACCGCTGGTCACGCGAAGGTGCTGCTTTCCGCCTCTAACAAGGCTGACCAGCGTCTGTTATTTGAGCGGATAGCGGAAAACAATCTTTCCGTTCGTGAAACGGCGGCTTTTTTACGTGATGGCGGGGGTGATTTCGATTCGGAACCGGCCTCAAAACCCGGCCGCAAAAGTCGCAAGAAAGCCGAGAAGGATCCAAATATCCTGAAACTCGAAGAGGAGATGATGGAGGCGCTAGGGGCGCGTGTCTCGATTCGAGTAAACGGCCGTCGCAAACAAAACGGCGTTCTTTCGGTAAGCTTTAACTCGCGCAAGGAATTTGACAGGTTACGGGAGCTGCTCCTGGCGCCGGTTGAAGTGTAAGACCAGTGTAAGTTTATGTCAGCCGTAAGGATTCTCACTGGCTTCCTTGCGGGTTGCGTTGCAAACTGCCGTTTGTAAACCTCCAGCGGGCATTTTCCGCCACGGCCCTCCAACTGTGGGCCGGATGAAGAGAAGAAGAGACGTTTTAGAGAAAAGCTGGCGATGAAGAGAGAGCTTCCTATTCTACGGGCCGCTCGCTGGGTTCATTTGTGTTCCGTGGTCGCGGCGGTGATGGCCCTGGCGGGCGGGACTCTGGACGCCCAAGAGGAGGCGGCGGCGCCCGGGGTTGATGGCGCGGTGGTGGCTGAAGAGCAGGTTCTGGAACTCGAAGAGATCGAACTGAGCATCCAGCAGGCTGTCGAGATGGGGCTGGCCCGTAATTTCGATGTCCGGATTGCGAGGCTCGAGGGCGAAATCCGTGAGAGGGAAGCGGTCATCCAGAATGCCGTGTTCGATCCGTTTTTCACCCTTGGGGCTAATTACAGTAAGATCAGGAGACCACCGGTCAGTTTTCTCGATATTGGAAACCAGGGACCGCTCCCGGTGGCCCGAGTCAATCCCTTCGAGACAACGGGCTACTCCACCGGATTCCGTCTCAGGACCCTCCTGGGCTCCACCTATACGGTTACCGTCAACGAGTCAGGTTTTGACCGTCCACTCGCGGCCTCTGGAGGCCTGTTTGGTTTCAACCCGGTAGAGGAGGCCTCCATCCGTTTTACAGCAACGCAGCCGTTGTTGAAGGGCGCCTGGTATCCATACAATTTCTCCGGCATCCAGGTTGCTGAGAATAATCGTAAATTGGCGATGGAAGATCTCGAGAGCGCGATCAGCGACCTGATTTTCAATATAGAGGCCGCCTATTGGCAGCTGGTCTTCTCTTCAAGGAATTACGAGGCCAGGCAGAATTCACTGAAGGTCGCGACCGAGAATGTTGAAAAAGCTCGCAAAGAGGAGGCGGCCGGAACCCAGCCCAAGATTTACGTGACCACCATCGAGGGCCAGCTGGCCCGGCGCAAGGTCGAGATGAACGATGCCCTGCTGCAGCTTGAAAACTCCCGCGACAGCTTGCTTGACCTTTTGCAATACAAAGGTGAATCGCTCCGGAGGGTCTGGGAGGAGGGGGGCAAGGGGGGCAGCTTTGAAGGAATTCGCGTCATACCGCTCAGCGAGCCGACCGAGCAGGACATCCTGCCGGAGCGTGGCCCGTCGCTCACCGCCGCCTTTGAACGCAGGGCTGACTACAGGCGCTATGCCGTTCTCCTGGACAATCAGAAAACCCTTGTCGACATGAGGCGCAATGAACGGCTTCCCCAGCTCGATCTTACCGCGACCTGGGCCCAATTCGGGCTCGATGACTCTTTTGGCAACTCTTTTTCTTCTCTCGGCACA
>JAKUSY010000472.1 GCA_022451445.1 Planctomycetota bacterium | reverse complement strand
CCCGGTGCTGTAATCGCAAACACGACTCCCGCGGAGACACTTTTTTTCTCTCTTCCCATCCTGTTTTTTGCGAGCCAGGTGATACAGGAAGGTCATTAAAGAAATATATAAGAAAAGCCCCGGAATCCACACGCCATAATTGGTCTTATCCGTGATCCAGGTGAGCCAGAAAACCAGGAAGGCCAGGGCCGACAGGATTGCCATAGCTGTGGGGATGGGACCTTGGATTTTCGCGCGCTTGAATTCTCCACGGATTTTCCCGCTTCGTTCGATCCTGTTTTTCTCCATCAGTCTGCGGCGGGCGCGTTCGAGCGTTCGCTTCAGAAGAGGGTCCTTCCTGATGGACTCTCGCCGGCCGAGCTGGTCCAGGTGTTCGAGGGCGTTTTGCGGTGAGGAGTTTCCCAACGCGATGATGACGTTACGCAGGAAGCCCCGGAAGCCGGCGCGCCTGATGGGGCTCTGCGGGAACCGCTCGGAGAAGCTCTCCGGCGTCAGCTCGGCCAGCTCCGAGAGCCTGGGGAAGACGTTTTCCTCGCGGGCTGCGAGTCCCGGCTCGTCGCGAACTCTCGGTTCGCTGTTCCAGGGACATACCTCCTGGCAGATGTCGCAGCCGAAGACCAGGTTCTCCATCTTTTCTTCCAGCTCCGCGATGATCTCGCCGCGCTCTTCGATCGTCAGGTAGCTGATGCAGCGGCGGGCGTCGAGAACGTAGGGATCGGGGAAGGCGGCGGTGGGACAGGCCTCGAGGCAGAGTGTGCAGCTGCCGCAATGATCCAGCGCCGGCGGATCGGGCTCTACCGCGTGGGTGGTGAGAATGACCCCGAGAAAGAAGTAGGAGCCGTTGTCGGCGTCGATGGAGCAGGTGTTCTTTCCAATCCAGCCGATCCCGGCTTTCTGCGCCCAGGCCTTCTCCAGCACAGGGCCGGTATCGACGTAGTAGCGGTACTCTCCCGCGAAGCGTTCTCTCAGCAGGCGGCAGCAGTTCTTCAGCCGTTTTTCGATGATCCGGTGGTAATCGGTGCCGCGGGCATAGGAGGATATTTCGGCCCGGTCACTCGCGGGATTGGCGATCCCGACGGAGCCGCCGTCTCCGTAGTGCATCGCGGTCACGATGACGCCGCGGGCGCCCTCGAGAACTCTTCGTACATCCCGGCGGCGCTCGGCGTTTCGAGCGAGGTAGTCCATGTTTCCCGCGTAGCCCCGATCGAGCCACGCTCTGAAATGGTCGGCGCCTGGAGTGCTCCCGGCGTCGGCGAATCCAACCCTGTCGAAACCGTTTTCGAGAAGGAGTTTACGGAGATCCCCGGTCAACCCCGCAGGGTCCTGGGGGGTCTTTCCAGGCTCTTTTCTCTCCGGGCTTGTGTTCTCCGGATCCTTCATTTACACTCTCGGACTTGCCATTTTCAGTTTTGAGCCCCGCTCAAGGTATGGTGAGCACCCTCCGTCGACTAGATGGTGGAGGGCTGGTGTTTCAGGAGGTCGGCGCGTACGCCCTTGAAGGCGTCAGAGGAAACCTTCCGGGATACCGCAAAGATTTCATAAACCTGAATAACTTATAGAGGAACGACAAACAGATGCCTATCGCAACTCCCCAGCAGTACCGGGAAATGCTCGATGCCGCGCAGACCGGTGACTACGCCTATCCCGCCATCAACGTAAGCAGCATGGTGACGGCGAACGCCGCGCTGAATGGCTTCGCCGAGAAAAAATCCGAGGGAATGAGCCAGGTCTCAACCGGTGGTGGTGCCTTCGCTTCCGGCCTCGGGGTGAATGACCTGGTCCTCGGGGCGATCTCCATCGCCGAGCACATCCATCGCATGGCCGAGAGATACGATGTTCTTGTCGCCCTCCACACCGACCATTGTCCTCCCGACAAGATAGACAGCTTCATGGTCCCTCTCATCGAGGTGTCCGAGGAACGTGTGGCCGAGGGCAAGCTGCCGCTGTACTCGAGCCATATGCTCGATGCGTCGAACCTTCCGCTCGATGAAAACCTCGACCTGTCGGTTCCGCTCTACGAACGCATGGCGAAGATCGGCCAGATGATCGAGATCGAGGCGGGGATCGTCGGTGGGGAAGAGGATGGGTCCGCCGGCACCGCGGACACTCCCGCTGAAAAACTCTACACCACCCCCGAGGACATGGTGGAGGTCTTCCGGCGCATGAAGGAGGTCGATGGAACCTATATGTTCGCCGCGACCTTCGGCAACGTCCACGGGGCCTACAAGCCCGGTGCCGTCAAGCTGCGCCCGGAAATTCTCAAGCAGGGCCAGGATGCCATCAAGGCGGAGTTCGGCGACGACGCGCTCTTCCACCTCGTCTTCCATGGCGGCTCAGGCAGCGTGAAGGCCCAGATCAAGGAGACCCTCGAGTACGGTGTCATCAAGATGAACGTCGACACCGACACCCAGTACGCCTTCACCCGTCCGATCGCCGCCCATATGATGACGAACTACGACGAGGTGCTCAAGGTTGACGGCGAGGTCGGCAATAAGAAGAAGTACGACCCTCGCAGCTACCTCAAGGCGGCCGAGGAGGCCATGTCGCAGCGCGTCATGGAGGCCATCGACGATCTCGACTCGGGCGGGAAGACCCTGCTGGGCTGAGTCCCTCTCTCAGGCTTCCCCGCTTGTTCCAGGCTCCCGCTGCAGGCTGGCGAAGATCTTTTCGCAATCGAAGCGTCCGTTTTCGATGAAGATGTTGCCGGTCTCGTAGCCTGCGCTGACGCTGCCGGCGAGGTAGATACCCGGCACATCCGCTGATTCGAGGGTGTCAGGATCCAGGGCGGGCTTCAGGGTCTCGGGGTCGGGCCGCAGACCGCAGCTCTCCATGAGCGCCGAGTCAGGGTGGTAGCCCGTCAGCAGGAAGACCTGGTCGTATTCTTCTTCGAGAGGCGCTTCCCGGCCGTCGGTCTCCAGGGCTACCTTCCTGTCCTCGATCGCGGTTACCCGGGTATTGAACAAGGCCCGGATCTCGCCCGCCTCGATCCGGTTTTCCACATCGGGACGCACCCAGTACTTGACCCCGTCTCCGAGCTCCGCCCCGCGATGGACTATGGTGACCTCCGCTCCCTGGCGGAAGAGATCGAGGGCGGCCTCGCAGGCCGAGTTCTTGCCGCCGACCACCAGCACCCGCCGCCCCAGGAAGGGATGCGCCTCGGCGTAATAGTGGCTGACGTGGGGGAGGTCCTCGCCGGGAATGCCCATGCGGTTGGGGTTGTCGTAGTA
>JAKUSY010000471.1 GCA_022451445.1 Planctomycetota bacterium | reverse complement strand
CGAAGACGAAGATCCCGTCCTCTGTGGAAATCATCGGACCGGCAAGAAATCCCTTCTGGGCCCCGCCTATATTGAAGTCAACTATCCAGGAGGCGAGCTCCCTCCCGTCGGCGGAATTCACCCAGGACAAGAGGCCCAGGGCGCCCCCGCCGGCCGCCTTCATTTCATCGTTCCGGCCCACGGGATGAAGGATCAGAAGTCGCTGCTCATTTCCGGTCACCAGGAATCCCTTTCCGGATCCCTGCGACCTCTCCCAGACGATACTTCCATCTTTGAGATCGAGGGCCAGGAGGCGTTTCGTGGCGGAGACGATCACCTTCCCGGACGAGGCGCCCAGGACCTGGAGAAGATCTCTGATGGGAGTTTTCCAGTTCAGCCGGCCCGTATCGGTACGCAGGCTGATGACCGACTCATCGGCGGGCTGGGAAACCACGACCTGCTTACCGGCGAAGAGCGGCCTCTCGGGATGATGCAGATACCAATTCGATTTCTTTTCGAATTTCGCCCAGGGTTGCTTGCGTACCCAGAGCAGCCGACCGCGGAGATCGACGCAGATCACGATGCCGTACCCGCTGGCGACCAGGCGATCTACAGACCTCTCCACCTGGAAATCCCTGAACAGCTTCGCCTTGCTGTCGCGGAAGTCGACCAGGCTGCGTTCGTCGAGAACCTCCCCGGTGTCCCGGGCCAGCCTGGTAAAGAGGAGCTCGGCACTCAACTCTGAATAGCGGCGCAGATTGAACAGGACCACATCTCCTTCGATCAGGAACGGGTCCGAGGCCGCCTGGTCACTCGAAGAAAAACCCCATTTCTGCACTCCATCGGCAAGGCCCAGGCATTCCAACCGCGGCCCCTGCCGGGTGAGCATGCGGGCAAAAACAAGGTCGCCTGAGACAAGGGGCCTCATGGGCAGCAGCGGCCAATCCCTGCTGCCGCCTCTCTGGTTACCGGCGAGCTGACTCCACCTCAGCTCCCCCCCGGGGATCCCGTAGGCGCGAAGATCGTTTCGATCGTTTACGAGAAGGTAGTCCCCGAAGACGGTGAGGGCCATCTGGCGGGCGGTCCAGTCGGTCTTGTTCTCTGGTATGGATGGACGGAAATCCTTATAGCGCTTGTCAAAATCGAACCTCGACAGCTGCCGCACGGTATAGACCCCCGTTGCGGGCAGCTTCCGGGAAACGTCCACCGCGGGTGAATTATCAAAGCCGACCTCCTCGCTTTGAAAACGCTGCATGAGATCAGAGACCATCTTCTCAAAAGCGGCGGGCTCCAGGGTGAGGTCTCCGAACCGGACCTTCGACTTCGGAGGTGAGCCGACATCCCGGCCGCTGAAGGCCGCGGCAAGGCGCTCCCTGGCCTCGATAAGGGGAAGAATCGACAGCTGCGCGTTTTTGCGGGCTCTTCGATAATACCCCTCCGCCAGGAGACTCTCCCCCATTCCAAGCGCCTGGTCTCCCAGCCAGAGATAAGCCTCCACCGAGGACGCGGTTCCGTAGAACTGCCGGGTTACGGCATCTACGGCCTCGACATCTCCCCTCGCCACGGATCTCTTCAACCGCAGCTCGCCCAGGCGGGAATAGTTCTTCTGCAGGGCCCGGCGCATATCGGGATGCTCTTCAAAGGCGATCGCCAGGGCGAGCCTCCAGGAAACCAGCAGGTCGTTGTCCTGCATGGCGGGGAGCAGACCCTCGATAAATGAATTGTCGCTCGAGGTGAGAATCCGGCAGGCATCATCGAAGGCGCCGCTCTTGATAGAGGCCTCGAACTCCGCCAGCGTATTGTAGCCCTCCTTGCTGTACACGGTGACCAGGGGGTGCCTTACCACCTGGACACCCTCGTCCGCGGGGTTGAGTCCCCGCTGCTTCGTCACAGCCGCCTCTGCAAGCTCGACAGCCTCCTTCACCTCGGTCTGCCCGGCGATCCAGGCCGAGGCGCGGGTATTCGGATATCCCCGACGGTTCCAATAGCGGATTTCCCTGCAGAAAGCGGCTACGGCATCCCAATCCGCCGCGCTCAGGTAGGAGAGAAGCTCCCGCCTGAGCAGGGACCGCGGAAGCGGTTGCATTCCCTTGGCCGAGATGGAAGACGTGGCGAATAGCCAGGGCTTCACGAGACTGAAAGCTTTCTTTTCGCCTCTGCGTCCGGCGAGCTCACCGATCCGCTGGTAGCAGGAACCCACATAGCTGACCTCAACCTGCGACTCCCCACTCCCTGTCCGCCCGGGAACAAGGTACCAATTGTCGGTAAAAAGGGCTGTTTCGTGGACCAGCTCCAGCATCGACGAAAGCGGGATATCCTCGTCGGAGAGCACCGACTCGACCAGCCCCATGAACAGGTCCGGACTCAAGCTGGAAAACTCCGGCTTACGCAGGCAGGAGACCGCGCAGGCGCGCAGCCAGGCATCCAGCCCCGTGCCGGGGGGCCTGGAGTTCACGGCAACGGAGATCCAGTCCGCCAGCTCTCCTCCCTCGCTGCTGGGGAGCTCGGGGATCTTCCCGGCGAGCTCCGGCGGAAGAAACTCGAGCAGGCTCCCGGGCTACCGGATCTCCAGCCTGCTGAGGGTTATCTTCCTCTCCTGCTCCTGCTTGCCGTTGCCCACAAGGCGAAGACCGACGGTGGAAAAAGGACGAAGCCCCGCGGGGATCACCCTCTGCATGGTGGCGACCTCGTTCCAATGCGCGCCATCATTGCTGATAAAAAGACGAAGGACAGTGCGCCCCGACACCAGCTTCAGCCACTGCCCGGAGCCCCACAAGGGTACTATCTGGGACCTGATGGGAATCTGCTGTTCCCGGGGAATGGCGTTGAAATCACCCGGCGGAACATACGACATGACTCCGCCCGTCTCCCTGTGGAGCGTGAAGCCGACACCGTAGAGCGGGACCCCCTTCTCATCGCCGAGAAAAACCGCCGTTCCCGGGGTGAGGTTCTCGAAGCGCAGCACCACCTCCTTGAACAGCTCCTTGCCGGCCGCTACCGTGACAAAGGAATCAGCGCTCGAATTTTCAACCTCGCCGCTGATGGTTACTCCCTGCCCGGCATTTTTTCCCAGGGCGGTTTTCTCCGGCAGCTCCCCCTTCCACTCGAGCTTCGAGAGGGCCGCCGCATCGAAAGCCTGTGCGGGCCGGCCGGCCCGGTTCCGGGCCTTCACCACGACCGACTGGGGAACCACCCCTCCCCGGTACATGCTGATCCCGCTGGCGTTGACATTGCCCTCGATGAATACTTCCCGGG
>JAKUSY010000470.1 GCA_022451445.1 Planctomycetota bacterium | reverse complement strand
AGGAGCGAGCCGCCCTCCGTGGCCGCTGCCGAAGCGGGACGCAACCCGATTGACCGATTTATCTTTTCCTGGCTGGAGCGAGAGGAAAAGAAACCGGCGCCGCAAGCCGACCGCCGCACCCTCCTTCGCCGTCTCTCTTTCGACCTGACCGGGCTGCCTCCTTTACCCGCGGACGTGGATGCCTTCCTGGCTGACAAGGCTCCTGATGCTTACGAGCGCCTAGTCGAGAAGCTGTTGTCCTCGGAGCATTACGGCGAGCGGATGGCGATGTACTGGCTCGATCTCGTGCGCTATGCCGACACCAACGGTATCCACGGAGACAATCACCGTGAACACACACTCTACCGCGACTATGTCATCGACTCCTTCAACGAGAACATCTCCTTCGATCGTTTTACCCGCGAGCAGCTGGCCGGTGATCTCCTGCCGGAGGCCTCGCCGCAGACCAGGATAGCCTCGGGCTACAACCGCCTGCTGATGACGACCCGCGAGGGTGGAGCTCAGCCCAAGGAGTACCTCGCCAAGTACGCCTCCGACCGGGTACGAAACGCCTCGAGCGTCTGGATGGCATCCACCATGGGCTGCGCTGAGTGCCACGACCACAAGTTCGATGAGTTCACGATGAAGGATTTTTATTCTTTCGCGTCCTTTTTCGCCGATATCAAGGAAACTGCCGTCGGCGCGCAGGCCCCTACGGCGATGCCATCCAGGACGCAGCTGAGGGAGATTGCTGAACTCGACTCCAGGGCCGCGGAGGTCAGGAAGTCTCTCGATGCACAGACTCCTGAGCTCGATGCCGACCAGGCCAAGTGGGAAAAGAAAGCCCTTCCCCGCAAGGGCGCGACCGCCTGGACGGCCCTCAGCCCTGTCGAGGCGGTTTCCAAGGGGGGCGCGACCCTGAAGGTTCTCGAAGATGGTTCCATCATCGCCAGCGGCGCCAATCCCGACAAGGATGTCTACTCCCTGCGTTTTGAGACGGACCTGCGTGGAGTGACGGGACTCAGGCTCGAGCTTCTTCCTGATGGTTCACTGCCGTCCCGCGGCCCCGGCCGCGCCGATAACGGCAACCTGGTTCTAAGTGAGCTCGAGGTTCGCCAGGGTGACCGGAAGATCTCCTGGGGCGTTGTCACAGGCAGTCATTCCCAGAACAATTACGGTGTTGCCGGGGTCGCGGACGGAAACCCAAAGAGCGGGTGGGCGATTCTTCCCAGGACAGGGGCGGAGAGCCACGCCGTCTTCGAGGCCAGCAATGTCTTTATCGCAAAGGACCGGAAGACAGCCTTTACCGTCAAGATTCACCAGAACTACGGCGGCCGGCATACCCTCGGCCGCTTTCGCTTCCTGGCCACCGATTCGGCCCCCCCGATCAGGGCGGAGAACTCCGGGGGGATTCCCGTGGATGTTCTCAGCTCCCTCGAGCACAAGCCAGCTCAGCGGAGCCCGCAGCAGAAGGCGGCCATCTCCCGCTATTACCGGAGTATTTCTCCGCGGCTGGCGGCCGCGCGTAAGGAGCTTGAATCGATCGAGGCTCGCAAGCAGAAGCTCGCGAAGGGTTCTTTCAAGGTCCTGATCTCGACGGCCCAGAAGCCGCGCATGATGCGCGTTCTACCGCGCGGCAATTGGCTGGATGATTCCGGCGAAGAGGTGCGGCCGGCGGTCCCGGGCTTCCTCAGGCAGATCGAGGCGAAGGAGAGGCGTGCCACCAGGCTCGACCTTGCCGAGTGGATGGTGTCGAAAGACAATCCGTATACCGCCCGCGTTTTCGTCAATCGTCTCTGGAAGCTGTTCTTCGGGAGGGGCCTCGTGAAAACCCTCGATGATTTCGGCTCCCAGGGGGCCTGGCCGACGCATCCAGCCCTCCTCGACTGGCTGGCGATCGAGTTCATGGAGAAAGGCTGGGATATCAAGCATATGGTCCGGGTGATTGTATCCAGCGGCGCCTACCGCCAATCTTCCCTGGTCAGCAGGGAGCTGCGTGTCCTGGATCCCTACAACGATCTCTTCGCGCGCCAGGGGCGGTTCCGGCTCGACGCCGAGATGGTCCGTGACAACGCGCTCTCCATCAGCGGCCTGCTGGTAAAGAAGCTTGGAGGAAACAGCGTCAAGCCCTACCAGCCCGGCGGCTATTGGTCCCATCTGAATTTTCCCAAGCGTTCCTACAAGAACTCTTCAGGCGAGTCTCTCTACCGCAGGGGGCTCTATACCTATTGGTGCAGGACCTTCCTGCATCCCAGCCTGCTCGCCTTTGACGCTCCGACCCGGGAGGAATGCACGGCTGAGAGAATACGCTCAAACACGCCCCAGCAGGCCCTTGTTCTTCTCAATGACCCGGTCTATGTCGAGGCGGCTCGCGTATCCGCCCAGAGGCTGGTCGCAGAGAGTGGAACAGACGTCGGCAAGGGTATAAAGTGGGCGTTCAGGGCGGCGCTCGCGAGGCCCCCGAGCTCGCGAGAGGCGAGACTCCTGCAATCACTGTATAAGCGTCATCTCAGAGAATATTCCAGGAACAAGGAGGAGGCTGCCGGCCTCACGAGTGTCGGCCAGAAGCCGGTCGCGGGAAATCTCCCGCGCCCGGAGCTTGCCGCCTGGACTTCGGTAATGCGGGTCATCCTGAATCTGCACGAGACCATTACGAGGTATTGAAGAAATGAATTTTCCCATCGAGCAGCTATTACGTGACGAGCTTCTCCAGCAGGAGACGCGCAGGTCTTTTCTGAGGAAGGGCGGCGCGAGTATCGGGGCCGCGGCTCTCGCCGCGCTCCTCGACCCCGCCTCGATAGCGGCGCAGGACAAGAAGACGTCCGGAGCGGGCAAGGTTGAGGTCGATTCATGGGAGGGTGTCGTTAAGCCCCTGCACTTCAAGCGCCGGGCCAAGAGGATCATCCATCTCTACATGGCCGGCGGACCCTCTCATCTCGAGACCTTCGATCACAAGCCGAAGCTTGGCGAGATGCACGGCAAGCCGATGCCTGAGTCCTACACCAAGGGCCAGCCGATCGCCCAATTGCAGGGCAAGAAGCTGAATTGCCTCGGGCCGCAGCATCCTTTCAAACGCTTTGGCAAGAGTGGCCAGTCCATCTGCGGGATCTTTCCGCATATCGGTTCGGTAGCGGATGAGCTCTGCATCGTGCGGTCCCTGCGGACCAAGGCGATCAACCCCGATCCCGCCCATACCTTCATGAATACGGGCACGGCCATCTACGGGCGGCCCTCCATGGGGTCTTGGGTGAATTACG
>JAKUSY010000047.1 GCA_022451445.1 Planctomycetota bacterium | reverse complement strand
CCTGCCCGTTGTATACTCTGCCGGCGATGCGAATCATTCAGTCCGCCCAGTACCGTTCGGCGATGAAGTTCCTGCCCATCTTTTTGAGGAGGGCTATTTTTTTCTCCCGCGTATCCATGTCCGTGCTGCTGATGACCGGCCGGGTCTCGGCGAGGTCCTCACCGGGCCTGTAGGTGAAGCCTCCCTCGAGCTCTTTTTTGTGCTCATTCAGAAGTGTCTCCAGGATGCTGTGACACTGACCGCATACCTGGGATGCTTTTTTCGGCGGCAGCCGGGCGGGATTGACAATGGGTGTCGTATCGCCCGCTTCTTCTCCGAGGTGCCTGCTGTAGCGGCGGGCGGGATCCCCGTAGAAACGCACATGCTCCTCTGCGGGCCCGTGACAGGCTTCGCAGGCGATGCCGAGTTCCGCTAAGCGGGTATCCATCTTCTCCTGGAACGGCTGGACCCCGGTGGCGTGGCACTGGCGGCAGAACTTATTCCATTTTCCCTCCGCCCGGTAGTGGGGAAGGGCCTGCGGGTCATGGAGGAAGGTGGCGTATTCCTCTACCCAGCGCTTGTCGTTTTCGAGGTTCAGGTAGACCCATGGGATCAGCCCGACCTTCCTGCGGTCTTCACTGGCGAACCAATAGGCCTGCATGTGATGGGACCCGGTGGTCATGACGATATCTTTTCGCTCGCTCGGTTTCCCGGGCTCGGTGATCTCGACCCAGAAGTCATCACCGTCGCGGCCGAGACGGTAGTCTTTTCCCCGGCAACTTCTCAGCTTGCTGTCGAAATCACCGATGACAGCCTCCGGAGTCGCCACCTGGGTCATTGTCCTGTGGTAGGAGCTGTGCCAGGTGGCATGCTCGTGGGGATGGCAGGACCCGCAGGTTTTTGAGGAGACGTATCCCTTTTCCCTGACCTCGATAGGACGGTTCTCGACCAGGGCTTCATCAGGCCGGGCGGGGCCATCGAGAAAGCTCATCGCCCGCACGGCCACCATGGCCAGGAGGCCGAGGACGAGCAGAATGAAAAGTGCTCCCTGGTTCTTCATCGGGATTCGATGCGCTCCATCCTTTTGAACGGTCCGTTATTTACCGTGAAGTTCGCTCCGCTGCGGGTTGCTGAACTCTCAACAGAAAATAAAGCGCCCGGGCGGGCATGAGAATCATTTTATGGCCGCCTCACCCGAATATCGGCTCCGGCCCAGCCGTTCAGGCGGGATGCCGCGGCAAGGGGGTTCTTTCCGGCGTCCTGGTATTATCGCCTGAAACGGTATAGGCCGGGTATTAGAGACACGGATGGAGGTAGCGCCGGTCAATTCGCTCTGGCAAAAAAATCCTTGTCTCAGGATACTGTTGATCATGAGGCGGAGTGCCTGAGAATGATATTTTCGCTCCGATGATCCGGGTGTTTGAGCAATGAAGAAAGTTTACGTGGGCATGTGCGCTGACGTCGTCCATCCAGGCCACCTGAATATCATCAATAATGCGAAGGAGCTTGGCAGGGTAGTCGTCGGGTTGCTGACCGATGAGGCGATTGCCAGCTACAAGCGCCGTCCTTTCTTCTCCTACGAGCAGAGGAAGACCCTGGTCGAACATATCAAGGGAGTTGATGAGGTCGTGCCCCAGGCGACACTCGATTACGTGGATAATCTGCGGGAGTTCCGCCCTGATTTTGTCGTTCACGGAGATGACTGGAAGGAAGGCGTGCAGAGCGAGACCCGCCAGAGAGTCATCGATGCTCTCGCGGAGTGGGGGGGTGAATTGGTCGAGCCCCACTATACCGATGGCGTGTCTTCAACCGGGAAGATCAACGAGATCAATGAACAGGGCGTCTCTCCAGACGAGCTGATGGACCAGATTTGAGATCCGTATCAAGGCGTGCTGCCGTGGGCGCCTGCCGTCCTGGCGGGTACGGTATCCGAGAAGAAGACAGACTTGCGACGATTCCTTTTTTACGTCTCATTGCCCTACTCGGTCGCGATCTTGAGACCTCTCCAGGCCGCGCTCCACGCCCGGGGGGATGAGGTTCGCTGGTTCCTGGAGGGGGTGGATGCCGCTGTTCTCGATTCCCGGGAGATTCGTCTCTCCACGGTGGCAGAGGTGAAGGAGTATTCTCCAGAGGCGGTCTTCGTTCCCGGTAATTGGGTGCCGGATTTCTTTCCGGGGGTGAAGGTTCAGCTCTTTCATGCCTGCGGGGTCGGGAAGAAGGGGCACTTCAGGATCCGGGGATTTTTTGACTTGTACTGTACTGATGGTGTTTCGACGACCGCACCGTTCCAGGAGCTGGCGGATCAACATGGACACTTCCATGTCATCGAGACCGGCTGGCCGAAGCACGACCCTCTTTTTCGAGGCCAGGCCGTAGAGCGAGCCGATGGCCGGCCGCGCGTATTGTACGCGCCGACCTTCTCGCCGAGCCTGAGCAGCGCTCCAGCGCTTTGTGAAACCATCGAGAAGATTTCCAGGGAGGGGGCCTGGGACTGGACGGTCAAGTTCCATTCGAAGATGAATCCTGACTGGGCGGCGCAATACACGGCCATACAGAATGACAACCTGCGTGTCAGCGAGGACCATGACCTGATCCCGCTTCTGCGCCGGGCGGATGTGGTTGTGTCGGATACCTCTTCGGTGATTTACGAGGCCATCCTTGCCGGCCTGCCCGTGGTGACCTTCCGGACAGACTGGCCGGGGGAGCATCTTGTGGATGTGAGTGAGCCGGAGGAGCTCGAGGCGGCGGTGGCCGCGGCGCTTGAACATCCCGAGGCTCTCATGGAGGCGTCGAGCAGGCTCGTAGCTGAGATGCATCCACAGGTCGATGGCCGGGCCTCAGAGCGTGTCCTCGAGGCCACAGACCGCCTGCTGGCAGGCGAGCTGCCGCCGCTCAAACCAAAGCCGCTCAACCTCTGGCGGCGCTGGCAGGCCAGGAAACGCCTTGGGTATTACCGACTCCGGTAAGAGGGAGTTTGGGATTACGCGAAAAAAAAACTGAAAACATGTCCAATTTCACGGCGAACGGCTAACTCTCAGTCTTGGATTGGAAACCAGGACCCGGCGAGCTTCGTGCAGGGTTTCACTGCTTACACAATCCGACGAATAATCAGCCGCCACTCTGATGAATTGGGAATACACTGAATCGGTCATTTGCCGCTCGAATCAAGCTGATCAACAACAGGAAGCCGGAAAGGTTGAGGTAAGAGACCGGCTTCACCAGACAGAAAGGTGCTTAAAAAATGAAAATCATCGCCATGACCTTGACGATAGGAATCCTGTCCGCCTCCACTGGCTTCACGCAGGAGCGCGGCGAAAAGAGAGAACGCCCGGAGGCTCAAAAGAGTGAGCGCAAAGCGGAGAGGCCCGCCCCGGGGGGAGCGCGGCTGGTGTCGAAGGGCCAGAAGGGATGGCGCTACCTCGACACCGGGAAGGCTCCCTCGAAAGAGTGGACCCGGCCGGATTTTGACGATTCAAAATGGAAGGTCGGCCAGGCGCCGCTTGGCTACGGCGAAGACGATGTGGTCACTGAGCTCAGCTACGGAGACGACGACGAGCAGAAGTTCCCCGCGGCGTATTTCCGGCTGAAGTTCAACGTCGAGGATCCGGGTGCCGCCAAGCTCTACGCCGGGAGGATTCGAGTGGATGACAGCGCGGTGGTTTATCTCAACGGTAAGGAGATCAAGCGTTTGCGCATGGGCGAGGTTGAAATTGAGGCGGGGAGCTACTCCAGGGTGATTGCCGGTCGGGACTCGGCGGATGAAGCCGAACTCCTGTTCTTCGGTGTTCGCCAGGGATCCCTGGTGAAGGGTGAGAACGTTTTCTCTGTCAGCGTCCACCAGGGACACGCTGCCAGCAGCGACCTGTTTCTCGACCTGGAGTTTTTCAGCATATCGAGAGAGGAATATGGCCGCCTCGCCAAGGGCGCTCAGCGTACCCGCTCCGCGGACGCGGGGAGGTACCGGGAGCAGCGGAAGGTCGAGGTCAAGGATCCTGCCGGGTTCAGCAAGTCGCAGGAGAAGCCTCTCTTTTCCGGGCCGCAGCCCGGCGAAAAGCTCCCATCCTTCAAGGCCATCGGGATTCGGGGCGAGACCGAGGACAAGGAGCTCGATGCCATTGCCGCGGCTGCAGGGAAGCCCCAGCTGCTGATCTTCCAGGACGACAACCGCGTCGGGTTTCGCGGGATCTACGGCATCGCCGGCGTGCTGTCGAAGATCGTCGAGAAGTCGGAGAAGGGGTTGAGTGTCCAGGTCGTATTCCTCGGTGACGATGCGAATGAGCTCTCAACCATGTTGAAACGTATCGCAGCGAGACTTCCGGAAGCGCTTACTATCGGAATCAGCCGGGATGGTCGTGAAGGGCCCGGCTCCTACGGGCTCAATCGCAATGTGTCGATGACGGTCCTGGTGGCAAGAGAAGGCAGGGTGCTCCACAACTTTGCCTTTCAGCAGCCGCTTCTTACCGTTGATCCGCATGTTCTTGGCGGGATCGCCGAGGCCATTGGGGAAAAACGCGAGACGGTCCAGGGCTGGCTGAACGAAGGCGCCGCTGAAGGCGGGCGAACTCGAGGCGAGGCCGCGCCGAGGAGACGTGAGAGAACACGGGACGACGCCGCGCCGGGGAGGCGTGAAAGAACACGGGACGATGTTGAGCCCGGGCGTGAAAGAGCGCGCGAGCGTGGAAGAGAGACGAAAAGAAAAAAGGAATGAATGCCGCCGCCGGGTGGAGTCCGCTGGATCCAGGGCATCGGCGTCGAGATGCCTGGTGAAGAACGCGAAAAGCTATAGAAATGGCTGAACGAACAATGAAAACAGGCTGGTCAGTCCTCCTGGCTTTGACGTTGACTGCCCTGGGCTGCCCGGGAGGATTTGCTGGGGAGGCCGGCTCCTCCAGCCCCGCCGGCCGGGTCGATTTTTCCAACGACCTGATCCCGGTGTTCACCAAGGCCGGCTGCAACGCCGCTTCCTGCCATGGGGCGGCGATCGGCAGGGGCGGTCTCAAGCTCTCACTCTACGGCGGCAACCCGGCAGCCGATTACGAGGCGATTGTCCGGCAGGTCGAAGGCCGGCGCGTCAACCTGGCCCGGCCCGAGGAGAGCCTCATCGTTTTGAAGCCGACGAAACAGATCGCCCACCGCGGCGGGCGCCGCCTTGTCGACGGCAAGGAAGGCGCGGAGCTTCTTTTGCGCTGGATTCGCCAGGGGGCTGAGAACGTCAGCAGCCGCAGCCTGAAGCGAGTCGAGGTCGCCCCCAGGAAGCATGTCGCGGAAAAGCCCGGGTCGTCAATCCAGCTGCGCGCAACCGCCTATTTCTCCGATGGCAGCAGCCAGGATGTGACGAGGTGGACTGTCTTCACCGCGGAGGAC
Organism: Planctomycetota bacterium; assembly: GCA_022451445.1. Taxonomy (GTDB): domain Bacteria; phylum Planctomycetota; class UBA8108; order UBA8108; family UBA8108; genus UBA8108. The sequence continues at coordinate 6,692 of JAKUSY010000047.1, read as the reverse complement.
CCCTCGGCGGTAAAGATCGATTCCGAGTCGGCGGCAGCGAAGCTGCTGCGCCGTGGGCGGCAGGTCGTAATCGCCCGTTACCTCGACCGGGTCGTACCGATCGAACTGATCGTACCCTTGTCCGGCTCGAAGCCCGATCTGGCGGCCGAGCCCCGGCGCGGTTTCATCGACCGGGAGCTCCTCGACTCGCTCTCGATCCTGCGATTGTCTCCTTCCCCGCTTGTCGATGACGCCACCTTCCTGCGAAGGGTGACTCTCGACCTGAGCGGGCGGCTGCCAACTATGGCTGCGGTGCGGGCCTTTCTCGCCGAGCCGGGTCCGAAGAAGCGCCAGGTGGTGATTGACAGGCTGCTGGCATCGGAAGAGTTCAGCGAGTACTGGACTCTCCAGCTGGCGAAGCTCCTGCGGATCCACCCGGACCAGGGCGAGGGAGAGATCGCCGGCACCCGGGACAAGCAGGGCGCGCTCAAGTACCACCAGTGGCTTCACCGGCAGGTTCGGGACAATGTCGGCTACGACCGGCTGGCTCGTAGCGTGATCCTCGCGACGGGCGACTCGCACGAGGTGGGCCCGGCGAACTTCTACCGCACCGTCAAGGGTCCCAGGAAACAGGCCGAGTTCATGAGCGAGGTCTTCATGGGCAGCCGGTTGCGCTGCGCCAATTGCCACAACCATCCCCTCGATCGCTGGACGCAGGACGATTACCACGGACTGGCGGCGATCTTCGCCAGGATTGAAGGTGGGCAGGTCGTCAAGGTGAAGGCATCGGGTGAGGTCATCCATCCGCGGACCCTCGAAAAGGCGCTCCAGCGGATTCCCGGCGAAGATTTCCTCGGCGCGGACATAGTCGATGGACGCGGGCGGCTTGCAAGCTGGCTGACGGACCCGGCCAATCCCTATTTCTCGAGGGCCATCGTGAACCGGTTGTGGAAGGCGATGATGGGACGCGGGCTGGTGGAGCCCGTGGATGATTTCCGCGCCACCAACCCGCCGACGCATCCGGCGCTCCTGGCCGGGCTTGCCGATGACTTCGTGAAAAACGGCTACGATCTGCGGCATACGCTGCGGCTGATCGCGCTCAGCGCAGCCTATTCCCGCAGCTCAAAAGCGACCGAGGAGAACAAGGCGGATGGGAGTTTTTATTCCCATGCCATACGCCAGAGCCTGGGGCCGGAGGTGCTCGCCGATGCGATCTCGGATGTCCTCGGGGTCGCGGGGAGATACGGCGAAGAGCCGAAAGGAACCCGCGCCGTGACCCTGGTCGATCCGAAGACGAGGTCTGTCGCGCTCGATATCCTCGGACGCTGTTCGCGTGAAGAGTCCTGTGAGAGCCCGGCGGGCTCGACCGGCGGGCTCCAGCGCAAGCTGCATCTCTTTAACGGCGCGTTGCTCAACGCGAGGATTGGGGCGCCGGGCGGCAGGCTGGATAAAATGATCACCGCCGGAGAGTCGCCGCTGTCCATCGTCGAGCAGTTTTACCTGGCCGCCCTGGGCCGTTATCCCGGTGACGCGGAGCGGTTGTTCTGGAAAGAGCAGCTCGGGGAGAATGTCCCGGCGGGCCGGCAGCGGGAGCTTCTTGAAGATTTCGTCTGGAGCCTGCTTGTCTGCAATGAATTCGTAAGCAATCATTGAGTCATGAGAAAACAAATGTCCAACCTTACTCGATGCGATGGCGTCTCCCGGCGCGATTTGCTGCGTGTTGGCGGCCTGTCGGCTCTCGGCCTGGGGCTTGGCGACTACTTTCGCCTGCAGCGCCTCCACGGTGCCGAAAATCCCCTGAAGGCAAAGGCGAAGGCCTGCATCCTGATCTGGCTAGATGGAGGGCCCAGCCACCTCGAGACCTTTGACCCCAAGCCGGAGGCACCGGCGGAGGTTCGCGGCCCCCTGAAGACTGTCGCCACGAAGCTGCCTGGAGTGAGGTTCTCTGAAGATCTGGCGCGGACGGCGGGGCTGCTCGACAAGCTGGCGGTCATTCGCTCGATGACCTCGACGCTCGGGGAACACAATTTCGGAACGCATTACCTGATGACCGGTTACAAGCCCACCCCGGCCCTCGAATACCCCGCCTTCGGGGCGACCCTGGCCCATGTGAGGGGCCAGGCCGGCGTCCTGCCGCCGAATATTGCCGTACCCGACTTCGGCATCGGCGGCTCCAAGCTGGCCGGAAACGGCTACCTTCCCGGCTCGACCCGTCCGTTCTCCGTTGGCGGGAGCTCCGGCAGGAGAGGCTTCAAGGTTCGCGATCTCGATTTCTACCGGGGCCTTGACCTCGCCCGCCTCGACCAGCGGCGCAAATTCGTCGGCGCGCTTGATGAATTCAGTCGAACGAAGGATGCTTCATCGAAGTCCGCCTCGGACCCGGACCTCGAGAGGGCCTACAACCTCATCGCATCGACGGAGGCCAAGCGGGCCTTCGATTTTTCCGGCGAACCGGAAAAAGTCCGCGCGCTCTATGGTGACCAGCGCAATTCGATCGGGCAGGCCTGCCTGCTGGCCCGGCGCCTCGTTGAGCGCGGGGTTCCGTTCGTGACCGTCAACAGTAAAGGATGGGACACCCACCAGGATCTCTACTCGAAGCTGAAGGAGCGCTACCCGGGAGACAAGTGGGCCCTGCTGCCTTCCCTCGACTTCGCGCTCAGCGGCCTGGTCGTTGATCTCTCAGACCGCGGCATGCTGGATGACACCCTGGTCGTGGTGATGGGCGAGTTCGGCCGCACCCCGAAGCTCAACGCCAACGGAGGCCGGGATCATTGGCCGCGCGTCTTCAGCGTGGCGCTTGCCGGTGGGGGAGTGAAAGGCGGCCAGGTCATCGGCCAGAGCGACTCGCTCGGCGAGAGCCCGAAGGACCGGCCCGTAACGCCCGCGGATCTCGCGGCGACGATCTATACCCTGCTCGGCATCGATCCGAACCTCAAGCTGCACACAGGCGATGGACGCCCGGTGCGAGTCGCTCCGGATGGGTCCAGCGTCGTTTCGGAGCTCATCGCATAGGAGGGTGGTTTAGAAGAAGAGAGGGGGAGCTTCTTCACTCCAGGACGAGCCGTGAACGCCAGATTCATCTTTTTCACATCCATTGGCCTTTCCCTCTGCGTTGCGGCCTCACCGGCCGGGGCCGGGGACCCGCCGATCACCTCCCTGGCTTTCGCCCCCGATGGAAAGTCGATCGCGGCCTGTTCCCAGTCCGGACTACGCATCTACAGCTGGCCCGGATTGAAACCCGGGAAGAAACTGGAGACGATCGCTCTCAATCTCCACGATGTCGCCTTCTCGCCCAGCGGCGACCGGCTAGCTGTCGGTGGGGGGATCCCAGCCGACGAGGGGACGGTGGAGATCTTTTCATGGCCCGGCGGTAAACCCCTGCAGGTTCTCAACGATCAGAAGGACTCCGTTATGGGCATTGCCTGGCTCAGCGAGTCATCGATTGCCTCGGCCAGCCTCGATCACAGCGTTGTGCTGTGGGATACCGGGACCGGCTCGCCTGTAAAACGTCTCAAGGGCCATTCACGCGGCGTCTCATCCCTCTGCTTCCTGGCGAAAAAGAAGCTCCTGGTCAGCGCCGGCATCGACCAGAGCCTGAGGGTCTGGAACCTGGAGACGGGGAAGCTGGTTCACAGCCTCGACAACCACACCCTGCCCGTTCATGATCTCGCTCTGCGCCCCGGCGCCGGCGGGCTGCCGATGGTCGCCTCCGTCAGCGACGATCGAACTGTCCGCCTCTGGCAGCCGACGATCGGCCGAATGGTCCGCTTTGTGCGCCTGAACACCAGGCCCCTCGATGTCGGCTGGCTTCCAGGCGGCTCCCGAATTGTCGTGACCTGCTCTGATGGCCACCTTCGCCTGGTCGACCCGGTGGAGGTAAAGGTCACGAAGGACCTGCCCGCTGTTGAAGGATGGGCTTATTCGCTGGCGGTGCATCCGAGTGACGGCAGTGTCGTTGTCGGCGGCAGCGCTGGCCGGCTGCGCCGCGTCATCGTCGGAGCCGCAAGGCGGTAGTCTTCCCTCTCTCTTTTGGGGCGTCTCCTCACCGGGCCGCGGGCGAAAGAACGCTGCGGGACGGCGGCTTTCCCCGCCGCCTTATTTCTTCTTCAACTTGTTGGCGATGCTGTCGATCTTGCCTTCCTGCAGAATCGGCAGATAGCGGTTCGGCATGGCGAGAATGAAACAGGCCACCGCCGTCCCGTAGAGATCTCCGGGCAGGCCTCCCACGCGTCCTCCACGCCAGAGCCCATTCTGTGCCGCCTCGCCCGCGTTGATCATCTGGCTGGCGACAAGGTAGTCCCGCAATTTCGGATAGGATTCTCTCCAGCGCTTTCCTCCTACCTGGTAGAGCGCCTGTCCCACGTAGTAGAGGGTATAGGCATCTCCGCCGGGGAGCCTGCCGTTTCTTGAACCGGGAACGGCCTCCTTGCCAATGGCAAGCTGGATCACATCAAGGTTCTTGCCGATCCGCCAATCGCCGTACTGCCCGAATTCCTGCAAACAGACAACGCCCGCGGCGGCCATTGCCAGGGTCCCACCGCCTCCATTGTAGGTAAACTGTCCGGCCTCGAGCATCGCGGCTTTCGGGTTGCTCAGGCCATTTTTCCCCGAGCGGGTCTTGTAATACCTTCGTACACTCTGGATCGCTAAGCCGACAACCTCGGGAGAGACCTCCAGGCCGCTATCCATCGCGCCCCGCAGCGCCTTGGCCTGCATCACCACCAGGCTGAGGTCATGCCCCCTGCCCTGGCGCCGCGCGCGGTAATCCCAGCCTCCATCCTCCGCCTGGGTATTCGAGATCAGCTTGAGGGCTTTGTCGAGGACACGGGAGAGCTCCTTGTTGTTCGTCATACCGTAGGCCTGCCCGAGCGCGAAAGCGGCAAGACCGTGGTTGTACATGTCCTGCCCGGCGCCGGCGATATTCAACAGGCCGGAAGGCTTGGCGTTCTTGGTCACGTAGCCCAGGGCCTTCTGGACGGTAGTTCCGTAGCGGCCCCGCCCGGGAAAGTAGCCGGCGGAAAGGAACGCAAGAGCTCCCATCCCCACGAGCCCGAGGCTGTTGGAGTTCCAATTCCCTTCAGGTCCCTGGTTCCGGGCAAGCCACGCGAGTCCCTTCTGGAGAGCCCGCTCGCTTGCAGGCGTGACCTCCCAATCACCCTCGGCCAGAACCGATGAGGCAGGAAGCAAAACCATGAGAAACGAAAGCCATGTCGTCCTGAAGATATTTCGCACGTAGCCGCTCCTTTAGTCAAAGTCGATCAGCTATACCCGCCCGTACCTTATGCCAACCCCGACCCACAGGCAAGGGGAGGGCGGTGGGCCACCCTGCTCAACTCGACTTGATTTGCTCCTCATACAACTCGATCCACTCCCGAACCGAAAGCTTCCCACAGAGCTCTCCGATCAGATCATGGGGAATATCGGCGACCTTCTTGAAACGGATACAGCTCTTGCCCATATCCAGCTTGGTCTCGCAGTGCTTCGGATACTCCTTCACAAACCAGTCCATCAACGAGGGGCTGGCATAGATCCCCATGTGATACACGGCGATGTGGCTCTTCTGCGAGGCGAGGCCAAGGAACGGGAGGGGAAGCTCGGGGTTCACGTGGTAGCCGGCCTCATACAGCGAGTGAGGAACAACCCAGCCGGGGAAACCGTAGTTTAGAACCTCCTCGAACCCACCGGGCAGGTTTGCCCGTATGCTGGTCCCGAGCGTTTCCATCGGCTCCTTCCGGTCCTCGGGAAGGGCGTTGAAGTAGTCTTCTACGGTCTGAGGTTTTCCCATGACTTACTCTCTCCATGTATCAGTTGAACCCAGTCAATAGCCTATGCGAGGCCATGGGAGAGGGCAAGGAGAGGGAGGCCTCCTGGTTGCCTTATCGCCCGGGGCAGGGTTTAGGGTAGTGGGGCTGTATGCGAAAAGGGTTTTCGAAAAACCGTTTCAGCAAGTTCAGTAAATGGCACTCCCACCAGGGACACTCCCGCCGGGTGGAAAAGTCTCGTTTGCTTTCGGGGTAATGTTGAGGACAATAGCTGATGGTTTAGCGGTCAAAGGAAGTCTGGAATAAATCACAATTCAATTGGCAGGGAAGCTCCATGCGCAATGTATTAAGTGGGTTGATGTTCGCTTTGGTAGTTTGTTGGAGCGCGGTTGCCTTCGCGCAGGGTGTGGATGACGAGACGGTCAACGTCGGACCGCTCGGGATCGCTACCCAGTCTTCGGAATACAACAATGGACAGTTTCCCGCCAGCCTGGGAATCGATGGCAACCTCGGCAATTTTACCCATACGGGGGCCGGGCAGAACCTGCCGTCAACCTGGGAGCTTGATCTCCGGGCCGAGTACCTGATCACTTCGATCGTTCTTTACAACCGCCGTGGTTGCTGCCCTTCGCGTTTTCGTGACCTCACCGTCCTGGTGCTCGATGGGCCGGATGGGGATATCCTCTTCGAGTCGGATCTGCTCAACGAGGAAAACATTCTCGGCGGTGGTGGAGCGGCAGGTCCCGAGAGCCTGATGGTAGACCTCGTTGAGCTGCTGGGAGACGCTGTTGCCGGTAGTGTTGTGCGGGTCGTGAGAACCCCGGATCCGGATCTTTCCGGGACGGGAGGGGTCGGCAACCCCGATGAAATGGATGTCCTCTCCCTTGGCGAGGTGGAGATCTATTCTCCGGAAGAAGGTCTGCCTCCTCCTCCGCCCCCTCCTCCGCCGCT
>JAKUSY010000469.1 GCA_022451445.1 Planctomycetota bacterium | reverse complement strand
GCGACCTCGGAACGGTCGATCAACTCGTTGAGTGAATCATCCAGGCCATCATCCGGCCTGACATCCCGGAAGCGGGCGACATGGGCCAACCGTTGGAGGACCTGCGCGTGGAAGTCCGCATCGTATTTTCCTTCGCGCTCAAAACGTTCGCGATCGAGACCGTATTCCTGCAGTTCGCCGGCCCCTCCCACCGAGAAGATCGCAGCGCAGGCCGAAACCCTGGCCTTCACCTCCAGGTCATTGTTCTCGGCGATCCGCGTGAGGCTGGTCAGCACGTTGCGGCCACCGGTCTTATTCAGAGTCGCGGCCAGGTGCTTCGGACGCGTAAAGGAAATCAGGCCCTTTTGAAACGCCGGCGACCAGTGCGGCTGGAGTTGATAGGCCGCCTGGGTGAAGGCGTAATCGATCCATCGATCGACGCCGCGTGCCTCCACCTGCGAAGCGACCGTTCTCGATTTCTCCGATGGGATCGCGGCGCAGGCCAGGGTGGCCTCCAGCCTGACCAGCGGATGCTCATCGAGCACTCGCTCAGCCAGGAGCCCGAGCGGATCATCCAACCGGTCGTGCCAGCGGCCCACCAGGCGCGCGGCATAGGCGCGTCCCCGGTGATCCTCGGACCGAAGAAGCCTGCCGAGAAGCCCCGGCTCCACCACCTCGATGGTGGCATAGGCCGTCAGGGCCTCGTAGAGACGCAGCTCGTATCTTGGCTGCTTCTTATCAAGCCCCTTCACCCACCTGCCGAGCTCCGCGGCAACCGTAGCTCTCGGATGGACCGAGAGAGCGCGCTTGGCCTGATAGCGGGTCCAGTATTCAGTAGACCCCAGGCCATCCACCACCGTCTCGAGCGGGGCCTTGAGGAGATTGGCAGGCTTGAGAGCCTTTCCCTTTGCCGCCACGCGCCAGATGCGCCCGTGCGCCTTGTCCCGCCTCGGGTCCCGGTAGGCGTCATCCTGGTGGCAGGTGATCGGGTTGTACCAGTCGACGACGTAGATCGCGCCGTCGGGTCCCATCTTCACGTCGATCGGCCGGAAGTTCCTGTGCTTCGACTGGAGAATATGGGGCTTCCATTTCAGGGAATACCCGGAGCCGTTGGGGCGAACCCCGAAGCGCTTGACCCGGTTGGCCTTGTAGTCGCCAATGGCGAAATCAGTGCGCACCGACTTGGGCAGGAGCTTGCTGTCGAGAAAGCCGATGCCGCAATAGCCGCCTGGACTGCCGATGGTCGGAATCCGGTGGCGATGGTTGCTGGGAATCTGGCCCGGTGAGAGGTAGGTCACGCCTCCGGCGCCGTCGATGCTGAAGATCTGCCCCCACCTGTCAAAAGCCACCCCCCAGGGATTACCCGGCCCCATGAAGTCATCGAGCAGCGGATGCAGCTGCAGCCGCTTCGGACGGAATCGGTAGAAGCCGGCCTGGAAGAGGTCACTCGATCCCCAGGGGGTCTCGACCCGGGACTCGCAGCCATCTCCCTGGCCGAAGTAGAGCTCGCCGCCCGGGCTCCAGACGAACGAGTTGATCGTCTGGTGGGAATCACCGTTGCCGAAGCCACCGAGCACCACGCGCCGGGTATCGCTCTTGCCGTCGCCGTCGGTGTCCTTGAGGAACAGCATCTCGGTGTTCTGCCCGACGTAGATTCCTCCATCCCCCCACTCGATGCCCGTCGGGATGTTCAACCCCTCGGCGAAGCCCATGGACTTGTCGGCCTTGCCATCGTTGTCGGTATCCTCGATGGCGATGATCTTGTCATTGGGAACATCCCCGGGCCAGACATGCGGGTAGACCGTGGTGACCGTCACGTACATGCGCCCTGAGGGATCCCAGCGCACCGCCAGCGGAGAGGTCAGGCCCTCGCGCTCGGAGGCGAAGAGATTGACCTCGAAGCCCTCGAGGACGGTGAAGGCCTCGAGCTCCTTCTCGACATCCGCGCCGGGATCGCCATGCAGCTTCTCGGGAGCGGGACGATTGGGGCCGGGGTCCTTGCCGCCCGAGGCAACCTTCCAGGCCCGCTCATCAGCCTTGTCGATCAGCGGAAGCAGGCGCTTCCACTCCTCCCTGAAGGGGATGTAGTCCTTGCCGCCGCGGGTGAAGACACGCCGGGAGTCATCCCCGTAGAGGAGCTTCCAGTTCGCCGGGCGCCAGTAGTCGTACCAGAGGCGATGTTTCTCGATGACGGCCAAGCGCAGGGGCTCGAGCCCGGAGACCGCTGGTATCTTTATCCCGAGCTGACTTGCGATGGCATGGGCAACCTTCACCTGGGCTTCAGGCGTGACGTGCATCCCGTTGCCCATCAGGCCACCCTTGCCGCCGGTTAAAAGATCGACAAAGAGGAGCTCGCGCTTCTCGGCAAGCTCCCGCGTCGCCTTCATGTAGAGGGAGAGATCGGCGTTTCGAAGCGTCAGGTCCGGAACCAGGTCGCTCGGCGGCTTCTCGAAGGGCGGCGGCGTGACGAGCACCACCAGGCGGGCCTGCCTGGAGAAACCATCGATGAGCTTGCCGTAGGCGGCGGTAAATTCATCGACTCCTCCAGGTCCTCTCAATGACTCAAGCTGGCCAAACTGGGCGATGAAAACGGTCGCCCCTACGCGCTTGAACTGCTCATCCCGCCGACCGAAGCCATCCTTTCTCCAGCGCTCGATGTCCGTCCCGAGGCGAAAGACTGTGTCGGCCTCCCAGGACAGGTCACGAAACCTGGTCCGGCCGGGGGCGGCGGCTTTCGCCAGGATCGCCTCGAGATGGCCCGACTGCTGCAGGTGAAGCATGTTGGCGCCGCCGGCGAAGACGACGACATCATCTCCCGTGAGCTTGAAGACGGACCGCGCCTCGGACCGGGCCGCGGGGGCGAGAGAGACGAGGGCGAGGAGGATACAGCCGACGCCGTTGGTTCGTGAGTTCATCTTCAGGCTTCCCTTCCTGGGGTGCGCTTTTTCATCCAGCGCATATGATTCTATCCACTGCGGGATTTTCGATCATCGACACTTCCGGGAAAAACATCTTCATTTCATTGCCCGCGGCTTCCCGTCTCAGGCCAGGATCCCCTTCACCAGTTCGCCATGGACATCGGTCAGCCGATACTGCCGCCCCTGGTATTTGAATGTAAGCTTCTCGTGATCGATTCCCAGGAGGTGCAGGATCGTCGCGTTGAGATCGTGCACATGGACCGGGTCCTCGACGATGTTGTAGCAGAAGTCGTCGGTGCGGCCGTGGACATAACCCTTCTTTACCCCGGCCCCGGCCATC
>JAKUSY010000468.1 GCA_022451445.1 Planctomycetota bacterium | reverse complement strand
TGGTGTCCGCTGAGGGCGGCATGGATATCGAGGAGGTTGCCGCCAGCACGCCCGAGAAGATTTTCAAGGCCAGCTTTGATCCCACGGAGGGGTTGTCCGCCGAGGATGGCAGGAGCCTTGCCGGCAGGCTGGGCCTGGAGGGAGGGCTCCTGGAGGAGATGGGCGAGTTGCTGCAGAAACTCGCGAGATGTTTCCTGGACACCGATGCGAGCCTTGCCGAGATCAATCCCCTGGTCAGGACCACCGATGATGGCCTGCTGGCCCTCGATGCGAAGTTCTCTTTCGATGACAACGCCCTCTTTCGTCATCCGGAGCTCGAGGAGTATCGTGATCCCGCGGAAGAGGATCCTCTCGAGACCCGTGCCGCGGAGTTCGGCCTGAGCTACATCAAGCTCGATGGCGACATAGGCTGCATGGTGAATGGCGCCGGCCTGGCGATGGCGACGCTCGATATCATCAAGCACTTCGGTGGCGAGGCCGCCAATTTCCTCGATGTCGGCGGCGGGGCCACGGAGGAAAAGGTGACCGAGGCGTTCAAGATCATTCTCGAGGATGCGGATGTGAAGGCCATCCTGGTCAATATCTTCGGGGGAATCATGAAATGCGATGTGATCGCCGAGGGAATTATCGAGGCGGCGGAGACCATCGAGTTGAGGGTCCCGGTGGTCGTTCGTCTGGAGGGAACCAATGTCCAGCGAGGCAGGGAGATTCTCGCGGCCTCCGGCCTGGAGTTGATCTCGGCGCCCGGTCTCCCGGAGGCTGTCCGGAAGGTCGTTGAGCAGGCGCAGGGAGGGGGGGGCAGTTGAGTATACTGGTAGACAAAAACACGCGTCTCCTGGTCCAGGGGATCACCGGCAGGACCGGTACCTTCCACACGCTCCAGGCCGTGGAGTATGGGACCCGGGTCGTTTCCGGCGTGACTCCCGGGCGGGGAGGAGAGGAGGTCGAGGGCATCCCTGTTTTCAATACCGTCTGCGAAGCGGTTGAAAAGACCGGGGTCAACGCCTCTGTGGTTTATGTGCCGCCGGCCTTCGCCTCGGACGCTGTTCTGGAGGCGGCGGCGGGGGGGCTCGAGCTGGTGGTCTGCATCACGGAGGGAGTTCCCGCCCTGGATATGGCCAGGGTGATGAAGACCCTCAAGAGTGAGCATCCCGGAACGCGCCTGGTCGGTCCGAACTGTCCGGGTGTTATTACCCCCGGAGAATGCAAGATCGGCATCATGCCCGGCTATATTCATTCGCCTGGCACGATCGGGGTCGTGTCCCGCAGCGGCACCCTCACCTACGAGGCTGTCCACCAGCTGAGCGAGGTGGGGCTGGGACAGAGCACCTGCCTGGGGATCGGCGGTGACCCGATCATAGGCACCACGTTCGTGGATGCCCTGAAGCTCTTCGAGGAAGATCCGTCAACCAACGGAGTGATGATGATCGGCGAGATCGGGGGAACGGCTGAGGAGGAGGCCGCGGAGTTCATCTCCTCCAGCATGTCGAAGCCCGTGGCCGCTTTCATTGCCGGGAGGGGAGCTCCTCCGGGAAAGAGGATGGGACATGCCGGGGCGATCATCTCAGGCGGCAAGGGCACCGCTCCCGAGAAGGTAGCCGCGCTCGAGGCAGCGGGGGCGCAGGTCGCTCTTACGCCCGACCAGCTCGGCCAGACGATGGCTGGAATGCTCTCCTCTGAGGGCTGAGTCCCGGCCGTCTATTTGGCAGAGCGTGCCTTGCGCCGTGTCTTCCCGCTGGTTTTTTTCCCGGCCTTTGCCGTACGGGCGGCTTTTTTCTTGGTGGTTTTTCGCTTGGCCGGTTTCCGGCGGCCGGCGGGGGCCCCGCTCTCGTCCGCTTCCTCTGTCCCGGGGGTGATGATGCCCTCAAAGCGCGAGAGGAAGTCGGGTCCCGGATTCTCTATCTGGAAATGATAGAGGAGGAAGTGAAGCAGCCGGATCGTCTCCGGCGTCGCCTCCGGCAGAGAGTGGGCCAGCTCTCGGACCATGTCCGGGCTCTGGCGCAAGGCCATCAGGAAGGCCCTCTCCTCCGGGCTGACCTCTATCCGCGAGCGGGGACCATCGGGATCGATGTCCGCCTGGTTTTCCTGGCGGTAGTTGAGTCCCTTGTAGGGATAGGGTATTTCCTCATCCAGGAGATACTCGACCGTCACGCCGAGGTTTTTCGCGATGCTGAAGATGACTCCACCTCGCGGTGAATTCTGTCCGGACTCTATCTTGGAAAGCGCGCTTGGTGTGATGCGGCAGTAGCTCGCAAGGTCCTGTTGCGAGATGGAACGGTCGCGCCGGAGATTCATGATCTTGCGCCCAGTCTGCATAATACGCTCCAGATTTTGTCCACCGAACCGACCCGCCCAACTCCGGGGGCGGGCTTATTCTATTGGTCATGAGTTTGAACAAAAGACATTTATTTCTTTCAGTCATATTCCCTGCTTCGGCTGCTTACCGGAGGGAGGCCTCCCGCCGGGCGGATTCGGTTGCTTCGAACATCGATGACAGCTTCGCGAAGATGGAATACCATGCTCTGCATGACCACTTTCATGACTGAACAACGGGGGAACGCCGGTGTCTTCTGATTCAAATGAAAACTCTTTGGTCGGGGACCTTCGCGATGATGTTCGTGGTGGACCGGTTTCCGAGGTCCTGGGCGAGCTGGCGGAGATCTTGCGCCAGGCCCGGAAAGTCCTGATCGCCACTCACGTAAATCCTGACGGGGATGCGATCGGCAGCTCCGTTGCCCTCGCGATCGGTCTCGGGAAGCTCGGCAAGGAAGCTCGCGTATTCAGCGAGACCGATGTCGATGAGCGTTTCGAGGGAATTATCGCTCCGGGATCCGTTGAGACGGTGGATGGCTCCAGCGCCGGCGCTCTCGCCGGGCAATTCGATGTATGTGTTCTTCTTGATACCAGTGAGCCGGCTCGCGCTGGTGTTCTCGAGCCGGTGGTTTTCGCAGAGGGGCAGAAGAGGGTTTGTGTTGACCATCACCTCATCGATGGGGAGTATCCTTTCGATTCTCACCTGGTGGTGGCGGAAGCTCCGGCCACAGCGTGCCTGGTACTCTGGCTGCTGGATGAACTCGATGTCGTTGTTGATGCTGAAATTGCCATGCCTCTCTGGCTGGCGCTGGCGACCGATACAGGCTGGTTTCGTTTTGCCAATGCGGGGAGGATTGCCTTTCAGTGTGCAGCGAGGGTGCTTGAGACCGGTCTCGACACAGAGGATCTCTACGGGTTGATTTA
>JAKUSY010000467.1 GCA_022451445.1 Planctomycetota bacterium | reverse complement strand
ATCCCGACTGCACCCTGAGCTGGGATCAGCCCGGGAAGGGGGGCGATGGTCTTCCCGGGGAGCTCTATGGAATAACCTTCTATGGTGAAGATGGCGAGCTGCGCACCGGCTTCGGGACCGGCAAGTGCAGGTTCTATCGCGATGGCAAGGAGGCGCCCCTTCCACGCGAGCCCGCGAGCGTCGATGTCCCCGAGAGCCCGGGACATATGCAGAACTGGGCCGATTCGATCCGCCGGCGCGAGCTGCCGATCGCCGATGTCGAGATCGGTCATCGCACAACCAGTCTCTGCCTGCTGGGCAATATCGCCCTGCGCGTCGGGCGCAAGCTGCGCTGGGACTGTCACAGCGAGCGTTTCTTCGGCGATCCGCAGGCGGACGCTCTCCTGGGCCGGGAGAGCAGGGAGCGCTACCGGATATGACGGGGTTGCGAGTCCGTGCCTGAGCTGCCTGAGGTCGAGACTGTTCGAAGGGGTCTGCAGAAAATCCTGGAGGGGGAGGTCATCGAGGGCGTCGAGGTGCGGGACACGCGGCTGCGCTATCCCGTCGATGAAAAAAAACTGGGCAGGGGGTTGCCGGGACGGCGGATCAAGGAGCTGCGCCGCCGGGCCAAGTACCTGCTCATCCTGCTGGAGGCCGATGGCGCCAGGGAAGAGGCCTGTCTCATCATCCATCTCGGGATGAGCGGCCGCGTTTATTTTTCGAAGAAGGCGGAGACGGCGCAGCCTCACACCCACGTCATCTTCTCCCTTCGCGGTGGGCGGGAGCTTCATTTCAGGGACCCGAGACGTTTCGGCCTCGTCGACCTCGTCCCCCTGGCCTCCCTGGAGGATGACAGGCGCTTCAGCAGTCTTGGCGTCGAGCCGCTCTCCGATGAGTGCTCGGCGGAGTATTTTTTCGACCGCTCCAGGAAGCTGCGGCAGCCGGTGAAGAATTTTCTCATGGACAGCCGGAGGGTGGTGGGGATCGGAAACATCTACGCCTCGGAGGCCCTCTTCCTGGCGCGCGTTCATCCCCAGAGGGCCGCGGGCAGGATCAGCCTGGAAACCTGGGGGCGGATCACCGCGGTGGTGAAGGAGGTGCTTGGCGAGGCGATTCGCCAGGGGGGCACGACGCTGAATGATTTCCAGGGACCTGACGGAACGGCGGGTTATTTCCAGGTTCTCCTGAGAGTCTACGGGCGTGAAGGCGAGGACTGCTCCGAGTGCGGCGCCACGGTGAGAAAAAAAGTGCTGGCCGGCCGCTCGACCTACTATTGCCCGCGCTGCCAGCATTGAGCGCGGGAGCGCGAGGGTTTTTAATCGGCGGGGTTGAAGTGGACGAGCTCGGTGCTGGCGGCGGAGACCTGCCTGAGCTCCCCGAGATCGGAAATTTCTCCGGTCGCCATGGCCTGCAGGAGGATGTTCCCCTTGGCGGTGGCCTCGACCGGTCCCGCCACCAGGGGAATTCCCAGCTCACGGGCCGTCAGGCGGTTGAGCAGGACGTTGCGGCTGCCGCCGCCGATGACATGGAGACGCTCGATGGACCCGGGAGTGAACTCAGACGTCGCCCGCACCACCGATGCGTATTTCCGGGCGAGGGACTCGATAATGCAGCGAAGGAGCTCGCCCCGGGTCCCGGGCACCGGCTGGGATGATGCCAGGCAGGCTTCGTCTACACGCCCAGGCATGTCGCCGGGCGAGGCGATGAGTGGGTTGTCCGGATCGATGAAGGCCCGGGCGGGCGGAGCCTCCTCTGCCATGCGGGCCAGCTCTTCGTAATCGGCTTCGCGGCCCTCCTCCGACCATTGGCGGCGGCATTCCTGGACCAGCCAGAGACCGGTGATGATCGACAGGAAACGGTTGCTGCCGCAGGCCCCGGCCTCGTTGGTGAAGCCGCCGGCCAGGGCCTCCAGCGAGAGAACGGGCGCGGTCGTCTCGATACCCAGCAGCGACCAGGTGCCGCGGGAGAGGTAGGCCCAGCTTCCGGGCTCCGTCGCGGGACAGCTGGCGACGGCGGCGGCCGTATCGTGGCTGGCGGCGGCTATGATGGGACAGGTCTCGGTGAGTCCCGCCTCGAGAACCGCGTCGGGCCGCAGCTCGCCCGTCACGGTGCCGGGCTCGACGAGCTCGCCGAAGATACCTGTGGGCAGGCCGGCCCGGGCGGCCAGCTCGAGATTCCAGGTCCTGTCCTCGGTTCCCAGCAGCTGAGACGTGCTGGCGATCGTCAGCTCCGAGACCGGCCGGGCGCCGAGCAGGTAGGCCACCAGGTCTCCGACATGCAGCAGTCGCCGGGCCCTCTCAAGCGTTTCGGGGGCGAGCCGCCGCTGGGCCGTGAGCTGAAAGAGGGTATTGAAGTCCAGCAGCTGGACGCCGGTCATCGAGAAGAGCTCCTCGCGGCTGAGCTCCCGGGTGAACCTGTCGACCTCCCCGGCATGGCCCTCGTCACGGTAGTGTACGGGATTTTCGATCAGCTCCCCGTTTTCATCGAGCAGGCCGTAATCGACTCCCCAGCTGTCGACGGCGATGCCATCGAGGCGGCCCCCGTTTCGCTCGCCGGCTTTCCTGATGCCCTCGTGGACCTCCTTCATGAGGGCGGGGAGATTCCAGCGCAGGCGGCCGGAGGAGGCCTCGGCCTGGTTGGGAAAACGATGGACCTCCTCGGTACTGAGCTTCCCATCCTGAAGCCTCCCGAGAATGGCCCTGCCGCTCTCGGCTCCAAGGTCGATGGCCAGGTATGTTTTTTCCATGTCGTTCGGCTCGCGTCTCGCTGTGTGCTTCGGCACGGCGCTCCCGCACCCTTGCAAGAAGAGGTAGCATAAGCATAATACCACCTGCTTTTCTACCGAACAGGGGGCTGAACATTGTCCAGGAACGTCGCCATCTTTCTCCCCGGGGACTACCGGGAGCTTCCCAATGAATGGGCTCTTCCCCAGGTCAGGTCGACCGTGGGGAACCTGAAGAAGGCGCTGCGGAAGCTGGGCCGCAAGCCCCGGCTTATCGACACCTTCCTCACCCGTCCGGATCAGTCGATCTCCGAGCTGGGACCGATCGATGATCCCATGGTGGGGGTCTTCGTGCACTGGACCTACGGCCCGCATACCTGTGATGGCGTGGTGGGCAAGGACAATCCCCTGCTCCTGGCGAGCAATTTTTCAGGTACCTGGCCCGGGCTCGTCGCCCTCCTCAATACCGGGGCCTGCCTCGAGAGCGTCGGCAGGAAGTTCTCCAGGATCTGGAGCGACACGGATGACTGGACAAAGGACGGGGCCTTCATGGACCGGCTTGA
>JAKUSY010000466.1 GCA_022451445.1 Planctomycetota bacterium | reverse complement strand
TCTTACTGATTCCCGGTCTTACCAACTCTCCGGGCATCCGAACCAGCGGTTCGAAAATACCGGTGGCCCCCGCTCAATCGTCGAGAAACCAGCCCGGCCTATAATTATCACACAAAACCATGTGATCCGTGATCTTTTCATGTCGATCCCGACCAAGATTCCACAGCGGACGGAGACAGGCCTCCACCGGCAGGAAAACCGCCCCAGGAGGCTTATTGCAACGCTTTTGAGACGGTTGAGCGGATGGTTACCCGGGCTTGATGTTAGGCTGCGAAGCGGGAGTTGACCCGCCACGACTCCGGGTCGAGTTTTCAGGTTATCGGACGCTGTCCAGTCCTCTTTCTCCGATTTGCGAAGCCTCCCCACAAGCCGACAGAAGCGCTGGAAAATACGTGTCAAGGTTCCGTCAGTGCCTTGTCAGGGTCGGTAACCCCGAACGAAAACGATGACTTTAAAACGCTTTCCCGCTTAAATAAATCCTCTGATTGGATCCGTGCGTCAAGCACGATCCTGCGATACGGGTTGGCTGCCGAGTTCCAGAGATGAAAAAGAAAAGGATGTGCGCCTGTGATTGATGATTACGAAGACGACGAAGCGCTCGATGACGACCTGGACGACGAGGAGATCGATGATTTCGAGCCCTACAAAGCTCCTCCCACACCCGCGGGAGTCAAAATACTCATCGGATGCCTTATAGCGTTCGTCTGTATCACGATTCTCGCTATCGCCGCCGGGCTGGTCGTACCCGTCCTCCTGCAAGGACGAGGCAAAGCCTGGGAAATTCAATGCATCAACAACCTGAAACAGATCTACCCGGCCGCGGCCGCCTACTCTGACAGTAAGTACGAGTTCCCCAGGGACAAGAGCGGGGACCCACCCCTGGCGCACGATTCCCTGAACATCCTCCTGAAGTCGCGCCATGGAAAAAACCTCGAGCCGAAGCTCTTCAAATGTCCCGCCGGCGGCGGAAGCCTCGCCGAAGAGGATGAAGACGAGAGGTTCCAGCTCGATGAGGATACGAATGATTACGCCTGGTGCACCGTAAAACGCAGGGCCGTAGGCAAGGCCAAGGTGCTGGGCTGCGACAAGTACTACGACGAGTACTCCGAAGAACACAGCGGCCACGAATTAATCCTGAATGTTCTTCACACCGATTCCTCCGTGTTACCCTGGGAAGTTGACGATCCGGACCTCGAAAACAAATGGGATGAGGACTCCGGACTTCCCATTGGCCTCGGACGCTGAGTTTCGACTCCGCGGTTGATCTGAAGAAGGCGCGCTGACCGTCACTGGCGGGTGACGCGCCTTTTTTTCTTCCGGTGGCCGACCCCCGCGGGGCTCAGCCCGCCAGGCCCTCTTCCTCATCGGACTCGAGGGCCGCCTGGAGCTCTTCAAGGTCCTCCTCGGGATTCAACACCCTGGAGACGCGGTAGCGATCCAGGAACCAGTTGCCGAGCTCCACGTCTCGACAACGGGGAGAACAGAAGGGCCTGGTCTCGACCTCTCCATCGAGGCCGCGGCCGCATGCGGAACATCGGGGACTCGCCGGCCTCTTCAATCGTCTCCGGAGCTTTCCTTTGGAGCGGGCTTGGAGTCCTTGCTCTTTTCAGAGGAGTCCTTGGCGGAATCGCCGCCCTTGGACTTGCCGCTCTCCTTGTCGGCCTTGGCGGCCTTGTCGTAATCCGCGCTTCGATAATCGGTGATATAGAATCCGGAGCCCTTGAAGATCAGCCCCGCGCCGCCTGAGATCAGCTTCTTCAGGCGATGCCTGCCGCAGGCCGGGCATTTCCGCTTGGGCGAGTCGGAGAAGCTCTGCAGGAACTCGAAGGTATCCCCGCACTCCTGGCATCTGTATTCGTAGGTCGGCATAGGATGGGTCCTCTAAAAACCTTCAGCCCTCTCCATCGTCCGCCCCGGTCTCCTCCCGCCCCCCATCAACGCGCTTGGCAACCTTGACGCGGCTGGGCCTGATGAGAATATCTCCATGCAGATAGCCTTTCTCGAACACCTCGAGAATATCCCCTGTCGAACCCTCGGCGACCTCCTCCTCGAGGACCGCCTCGTGGAAATCGGGATCGAACTGCCGACCCTCGGCTTCAACGACAGACACATCATTGTCTTCGAGCAGCTTGATGATCATCTGGTGGGTCAGCCCCACGCCCTCGAGCACCCCGCCGGCTTCGGCTTGCTGCTCATCGGCGCTCTCGATCGCCCGCTCAATATTGTCGATCTCGTGCTGGAGACCTTCGATGAATCCGCGAACCGCTACGTCCCTGTCCTGTGCCGCCTGCCGGGTTTTTTGTTTCTTGAAGTTCTCGAAATCAGCCTTGGCTCTCAACAGCTCCTCGACGAGGGAGTCCGCCTTCTCCTTGATCTCAAGGAGGGCGCGATGCTCCTCTTCGCTCGGCGGAGTCCAGGGAATTTCCTCCCCAGCGCCTTCGGCGGCGAGCCCGACGTCTTTTTCCGGAGTTGACCCGTCCGGGGTTTCCTCTTCCGGCTGACCGCTTTCCTCGAGGCCAGCATCAGTATCGCTTTCGTTCATGTCGGTTACCGTTCTTTATGATTTCTCATCTTCACCGGACCCACCCTTGAGGTAGTCCCTGATTCTGTCCAGAAAACCCTGCCGGGCGGGATGCCCGTTATCTGAATCAAAGCCGCGAAGCTCCTCAAAGAGCTTCCTGGCCTCCGCGGAAAGCTTGCGGGGAGTCTCCACGATCACCCGCACCAGCTGGTCGCCCCGGCCACGGTCCTCGAGATCCGGCAGCCCCTTGCGCCTGATCCGCAGCACCTCCGAGCTCTGGGTGCCGGGCTTGATACTCAACTTTTCCTCTCCATCGAGCGTGGGTACGGCCAGCTCCGCTCCGAGCGCGGCATCGCAGAAGGTCACCGGCACCTCCAGCAGGACATCAGTGTCCAGGCGTTCGAAGAGCTCATGCCTGCGTACAGCTATCCGGCAATAAAGATCTCCCGCCGGCCCTCCCTTGACCCCGGAGTCTCCCTGGCCGGGAATCCGCAGCTGGTTTCCACTGTGAATCCCGGGCGGTATATCGATCTCAAGATCGCCCGAGGTGACAACGCGCCCCTCGCCGTCGCACTCCGCGCAAGGCGTCGTGATCACGCTGCCCACCCCGTGGCATCTCGGGCAGGGTCTCTGCACCCGGAAAAAACCGGTGGAGGACTCAACCCGACCCATCCCCTGGCATTGAACGCAGGTCTGCGGTTCCGTTCCGGGCTCCGCTCCACTGCCATCGCACGTACCGCAATCACG
>JAKUSY010000465.1 GCA_022451445.1 Planctomycetota bacterium | reverse complement strand
CAGGAGTCTTCCAGGTTGGATACGATCTTGTGAACATGCGTGGGGTCATCCCGGTACTCCGCCTGGTGCGCGACGAAGTCGTCCAGCGTGGTAATGCTGTGGAGTGCGTCCTGGCGGGCGCATGACACGACATCGTGGGGAAACTGGGACCTCGCAAGCGGCATCGCTCTCAGCGCGTCGGCGATCTCATCCAGTTTCCATTCCTCCGGTGTCTGGATGACCAGGGGGACCGCGCTCTCGAGGCAATCCCGCAGAGCCAGGTCTTCCAGCGGATATTTTTTTATAGATAACATTCGGAACAGGTCGGCTCTTAACTCAATGGCGTCGCGGTTTCAGGAACCCCGCTGGCGCGCTCTCTCCAGCAGCCGCCGCATCTTCTCCAATTGCTCATTGAATTTACCGTCGCCGGCGAGGTTGGTGTGTTCCGCCGGGTCTTTTTCGAGATCGTAGAGCTCGCTCTCCGAGCTGCTGCCCCATTCGGCGTAGCGCCAGCGCGAGGTGCGGATGGAGCGGCCGAGGTTCTTGCCGCGGCTGACCACGGTATAGGCGGTTTCCTTGCCCGCGCCCGAGGGGGCATCGATCAGCGGAGCGAAGCTCTCGCCCTGCAGGTGCGCGGGCGCCTTGATGCCGCAGAGCTCGCACAGGGTGGGATAGATGTCCACCAGCTCGGTGAGACCGTTCGAGCTGGCCCCCTTCCGGGTCCTGCCCGGCACGCGGACAATCATCGGCACCCGGGCGCATTCCTCGAAGAGGCTCACCTTTCCCCACATATAGTGCTCACCGAGATGGTAGCCGTGGTCGGAGATGAGGATGACGATGGTGTTTTCCCAGAGGCTGTTTCGTTCCAGGGCCTCGAGCAGCAGGCCAATCTGGGTATCGATGAAGCTGATGCAGGCGTGGTAGGCCTGGGTGTAGGCCCTGCGCAGGGCGTCGTTCTCCTTGTCGAGCTCGAAGCCGAAGGCCTTGAACCGCTTGACCATGGCCAGCGCCGGGATGTCCTTCCAGTCGCCCACGAGGGCGGGCGGGATGACGAGCTTCTCCCGCGGGTACATGTCGAAATATTTCTTCGGGGCCCAGAAGGGAACGTGGGGTTTCTGGATGCCGCAGGCGATGAAGAAGGGCTTGTCTCCATGAATCTTCTTGTCGAGCCAGCCTGTGACCTGGCGCACGTTGCGGCCGTCCTTGTGCTCCTCGTCGCTCATGCCGGTCGGCCCGTAGCCCGGGATCTTCTGCCCGCCCGCGCCACGCTTTGCCTCCTTCTGCTTGAGGCGCCAGGCCCTCCTGTTCGAGGCCTTCTCAATCGAGCCGTTGGCGGCCTCGAACTCCTTCCTGGCGGCCTCGAGGACCGGGTTGCGCTCGTTTTCGAAGCGCTCGTATTCGTACCAGCAGGATTCGCCGGGATCGATCTTCATCGTGTGGAAGATCTTGCCGACACCGGCTGTCCAGTAGCCGTTTTTCCTGAACTGCTCCGGCAGGGAGACGATGCCGGGCCGCTCCTGGCGGATATCCGACTTATTGTCGAGCACCCGGGTCGATTCCGGGTAGAGGCCGCTTAGAAAAGACGAGCGCGATGGGCCGCAGACGGGGTACTGGCAATAGGCGCGCAGGAAGCGGGTACCGGCCGCGGCCAGCTTGTCCATCGCCGGGGTGCGGATGTGGACGAAGCCCGAGGTGCTGACGTGGGTGTTCAGGTCATCGCAGACGATGAAGAGAACATTGGGGCGCTTCGGAGCCTCGGCGCGGCTCTCCCCGGCGGCGGCCAGCAGCCCGAGACAAATCACTGTGATCCGGATAAGTTTCACTCGACGTGGACCTCAAACGGCGGTTTACGAGGTTTCAGGCTAATGGATGGGACGCGCTGGAACAAGGGGCTCGAATTACCGGTTCCGGCTCTGTACTTCCAGACAGTTCCCTTATGCCGTAATATGTAGACAGGTTGTTCCCTTCGGAGTGAGACAGTGTTGAAGTCGATCTTAGCCCTATTCCTGGCGATGTTGTTGCTGGCCTCGTTCGCGTGGTCCCAGTCCGTCACGCCTAAAAAGGGCTCCGGACACAAGACCAACCTGGATCTCCCCTTCGATGCGGTGGGCGCAGACAGCGAGAAGGAGGAGGCCCCGGAGCTCATTATCTTCTACGGCGAGGCCTACGAGGCGAGCAATGTCGTATTCTGTCTCGATGAGTCGCTCACCATGAACAATAGCGGCCGCTTTGACATCGAGAGGCGGGAGGTGAGGAGGGCCATCTCCGAGCTGAACCCCGATGCGGAATTCGGGGTGCTCTTCTACGGCGGACAGGTGACGAGCTTCAGGAGGCAGCTGATCAAGGCATCTCCCACCAACAAGCGGGCGGCGATGGCCTTTATCAGCTCCCGCGTCACGAACCTGGGCACCTGCCTGGGAAATTCCGTCGAGCAGGCGCTCCAGATGCTGAACCGTTCCGATTCGCGGTTCCAGGCCGTCATCCTGGTGAGCGATGGAACGCCGACGCGCTGTCCCTTCGCCAGGCTCAACGGCTGCCAGGAGAAGCAGGTGGTCTGCAACGAGGTGCTCGCGCAGATCAGCACGGCGAATATCCAGCGCATGCCGGTTCACTGTATCCTGGTCGGTAACGCGACCAGGTGCGCCGGCCTTCCCACGCAATTCATGAGAGCCGTCTCGGGCCTGAGCGGCGGCTCCTTCCGGCATGTTCCCCAATAGGTAACCGTGGCCGCTCCCTCGACGGGTTCCGCGGCTGGAGGCGAAAAATGAGCAGAGCGGCGATCTTGGCCTTTCTCGCGGTTGTTTTCCTTTCCCTCGGGAGCTTCGCGACGGAGCCCGGTCCGAATACCTGGCCTGGCTGGAGGGGCCCGGCATCGGCCGGCAGCGCGACCTCCGGCGCCTATGCCAGCGGGGGGTCGGATGGAAAGAATATCCTCTGGCAGGCGCCGCTGCCCGGCAAGGGCTGCTCGACGCCGGTAGTCTGGGGAGAGAGCATCTTCCTCACTGTGCCGATCGAGGGAGAGGACGCGGTCATGGCCTTTGACTGGAAGGGAAAGGTCCGCTGGCGGAGCCGGATGGGCAAGGCGCGGGGCGGCAAGCATCGCAACGGCTCGGGCGCGAACCCCTCACCGGTAACCGATGGGAAATACATCTTCGTCTACTACCGGAGCGGCAATTTCGCCGGCCTCGATAACGCCGGCAAGCTTCTCTGGAAGACCCACCTGCAGGAGCGTTTCGGCCGGGACACGCTGTACTGGGACATCGGAACCTCGCCGCTGGTGACGGAGGCTCACGCGGG
>JAKUSY010000464.1 GCA_022451445.1 Planctomycetota bacterium | reverse complement strand
GCGGAAAAGATGCCATTGACTCCCGCCCGGCCCAGCTCCTCCGCCAGCTCATCGGCCGCCCCTACCCGCCATCGCTGTTCCAGGATCTGCTGGCGGCAGCTCTCGAGATTCTGCGTATCCTTGCGGTTGTATCCGCTGAACTCCTCAAGGACCTCCACGATGGCGATACGCTCGATCTCGGCCTCCGCCTCGGCCTCTTTCAGGCTTCGAAAGCGCAGTGCGCTGCGTTCCTTGAGAATGGAAAGCGTGTCGCGCAGCCCCCTGTCGCCACGATATTTCAGGAACAGGTCAATCCCGATCTGCGAGTGGTTGCGTTCGAGCCACTGGTAAGCGAAACGTGCTCGCTTGAGAGTTCCGACCGCCTCGAAACAGAGCCCGGCCCTGTAGGCGGCTCGAAGCCTGTCCAGCTGCCTCGAGCCGACATGGGGCGAAACACCCGCCGAGGGGGGTAGGCCGGAACCTCGATAGAGACGCTCGTATTCCTCCGCCGCCTCCGAGAAATCACCTTCGAGGTTTTCTTTCTCCCAGACCCTGGTGAAAGCCACTCCCGGCCTCAGGGCGGAGGATATTCCCGAACCGACCACCGCGGGCAGAGCCGCGAAAAATACGGCAGCCGCGACCGGTATCAACCTCGCGAAAAACCCGGATTTCTGGGGGGAGAGAGACATGATCGAACCACGAAGGAGGAGAAAGGGGAGAAAGATAGAGCGGCCCGGGACAATCCCGGAAACTAAAAGAGAGAAAAGAAGAGAGGATTTACTCTGAATTCCATCGAAACGGTATTCACAACCCGGGTCGCTACATCGTCATCTTAGCGGAATTCGTGTCACAGGACTGTCACCGCTGAGAGAGAAAAACAGAACCCGAAGAAAACACCACAAACCTTCTGATAGAAAAGGCTGCGCTCTCCTTCAAGCCTCTGGTGGACAGAACTTGTAGCCGATCCCCCTGACCGTGAGCAGGAAGCGGGGCTTGAGAGGGTTCTCTTCTATCTTCTGTCTCAACCGATTGATGAAATTATCGATGGTCCGGGCGGTGCCGTAGTAATTGTAGCCCCACACTTTCTGAAGGATATTTTCGCGCGGCAGGACCTTGCCGCTATTGCGGGCCATGAAGCAGAGGAGCTCGAACTCCTTCCCCGTCAGGTTGACCACCTCGCCAGCAAGCATCACAGAGCGCCCGGACAGATCAATCTCCAGGGTGCCGATGACGAGCATTTCTCCCTCCGCTCCATGCACTCGGCGCAGCACGGTCTGCATCCGCGCGAGCAGCTCTGCGACGCTGAAGGGTTTCGTCATATAATCATCACCGCCGAGGGTGAGCCCGGTTATCTTGTCGGTCTCGAGGGATTTCGCGGTCAGGAAGATCACGGGAGTCTCGATCTTATTGCTGCGCAGGACCTCGCAGACCTCGAAACCGTTCATGCGGGGCAGCATGACGTCGAGAATGATGAGATCGGGTCTCCCATCCACGGCCAGGCCGAGACCTGCCTCTCCGTCCGAAGCCGTGAGAACCTCGTAGCCTTCGAACTGCAGGTTCTTCTTCAATCCGAAAAGCAGCGATGTGTCATCCTCCACGATGAGCACTCGCGCTTTATTACCTCTACTGCCACTGCTGTTTTCGGACGGCACGGTCTCTCTCACTCGGCAAGAACGTGTGTTTTCTTCAGCTGCAGGGTGAAAACGCTACCGGATTCAGGCTGGCTGGACACCCGGATATCACCGTTATGTACTTTGGCGATGTAGCGTGAAAAAGCCAGACCTAAACCTGTACCCTCCACCTCCCTGGTCAACAGGTCGTCGGAACGAAAAAATTTCTCGAAGATACGCCGATGATCACGCTTGGGAATACCGACCCCCTTGTCGACCACCTCGACCGTGATATCGTCCACCGTCTCCCGGATATTGACGACAATTTACGTGTCCCGGGGCGAGTACTTGTCGGCGTTTGAGAGCAGGTTGAGCACCACCTCGATCATCGAAGCCCGGTCCATCTGGATGTTGGAGATGTCCTGTACGCTGAAGAGCTTGAGCTCTCTCGGGCGGTCGGTGGTATGGGCATGGAAGAGCCTGATGGCTTCATCGACTACCTCGGCCATATTGCAGCTGCCGAATTGGAAGGCCTTTTGTTCACTCTCCACCTTGGAATAGGCCAGCACCGTGTCAATCAGGCTCGAGAGCCGGTCGCTCTCGCGTTCGATGAGCTCGAGGCACTCCTGCTGTTCCTCCTCCCCGCTGACCCGGCCCTCCCGCAGGGTCTCGGTGAACATCTTGCTCACCGCCAGCGGCGTTTTCAGTTCGTGGCTGATAAAGCTGACGAAATCCGACTTCAGCCGCGCCGTCCTGGTCTCTCGAAGGACGTATCGAAGAGTATAAAAGACCCCCACCATGATCAGCAGCACCAGGAGAATGACCGCCCAGGTGAAGGTGGCCAGGGTCAGCACCTCGAAGGAGCGAAAACCCACCGGAAGACTCCCGGGCTGCGGATGGTAGCGAAGCTCCAGGTGATCCAGGGGAGCCGGCAGCGCCAGGCCGGCGCGCGCTTCTTCCGCGCCGGCTTCCTGGGCAGGGTCCAGGAAAGCTCCCCCGGGATAGGCCGGCAGCAGAAGAGATTCCCGGAGATGGAGCTGATCCTTGACGGTCTCCAGCTGCGCGAGGAAGCGGGCCGGATCGAGCAGCAGGTGAACGACAAAGGCGGCATCCTCCGTCGGTACGCTCTGAAAAAGAAGCTCCCGCTGCCCTATTCGTGGATGGCTCACCATATGCCCTGAGGTGACGAGGCCCGCTGCCTTCGCCAGGGGTTCCGCCAGGCGCTCCAGCAGCGCCGGTTCAAGGACGGACGTCGGTGCCTGCGCGGGATCGGAAGCCTCGACGATCGTCGAAGCGTACTCCGAAAGCGCTTCCCTGTAACCGGCCGCCACCTCTGCCGAGACGCGGAAGCCTTCTTCCTTCAGAGCTCGAAGCAACTCCCTCGCAGCCTCAGCCACCCCGGGCAGGGCCCGGTCCTTCAACAATCTGAACTTCTGGTACAGCAGGGGGAACTTACGCGCCATCCCGCTGCCATCGACCGTGGCGCCAAAACGGGCCAGGGCCATGTCGATGTAACGGATGGAGTCGGCAGGGTCCTCGAGGTCCCTGCTGGTGCGGGCCGCGCCCAGCAACGCCTCCAGGACCACGGCTGGATCCTGGTGACCAAGCAGCGGGCGATACAGCTCGAGAGCATCGGTATTGTTTCCCTCGACTCCCTCCATCCTGATAGCCTCGAGCAGGGCTGGATCTTCCCTATTGGAAAGA
>JAKUSY010000463.1 GCA_022451445.1 Planctomycetota bacterium | reverse complement strand
GGTCACTGTCGTGGGCAGCAGGATCGAGGTCAGGAAGGTGGAGATGGTGATTCCGCCTATAATGACCAGCGCCATCGAATAGTAGTAGGTGCCCCCGAGCGCCGGGCGCTGGATGATGATCGGAACCAGGCCGAGGATCGTCGTCAGGGAGGTCATCAGGATCGGCCGCAGGCGGACAACAGCCGCCTCGATGATGGCCTCCTCGATCCCGGCGCCCTCCCTTCTTCTCCTGTTGGCGAAATCAACCAGCAGGATGCCGTATTCGACAACCAGGCCGGCCATCAGCAGGATTCCCATGAAGGACTGGATATTCAGAGTCGTCCCCGTCACCCACAGCATCCAGCCGACACCAATCAGACCCAGCGGTACAGACAGCAGGATCACCAGGGGCTCCTTCAGCGACCTGAAGAGCACCACGAGGATCAGGTAGATCAGGATCCCCGCCAGGGCGAAGCCAAAGCTGAAGCTGTCCCAGGACTCCTCAAAGGTGTCGTACTCTCCCGCCTGGATCACATTGAATTTCTCCGTATCAAAATTCTCCTCGCCCCTGAGCTCTTCGTACTCACCGCCCTTCGCGCTCGCGATCACCTCGTTCACCCCGGCCGCCACCGTGCCGAGGTCGTAGCCTTCCTTGACGTTGATGAAGATGTCCACCTGGCGGGTGATGTTCAGATGGGTGATCTCAGCCGGCGCCGTGGTCTGACCGAAGGTCGCGATATCCTTCAGCGAAACCGGGTCCTCCGTCTCCTGGCTGTTGATCGGAAGGTCACGAAGGGTGCTCATTCCATTGATCGCCTCCTCGCGGTACTGGACCCCGATGAAATAGTGGTTGCCGTTGTTCTCGTCGATCCAGAAGGCCGGCTTGAAGTTGATGCTCGAGTTGGTCGCGGTAACGATATTGCGAACGATCTCTTCCTGGGTCAGGCCGTAGAAGGCGGCCTTCTCGCGGTCGATGTCGATGGCGATCTGGGGGTAGTCGATCTTCTGCTGAATTCGCACGTCCACGGCCCCCTCAACCTCGCTGGCGAGCCGTGCCCGGAGCTTCCGGGCTATCTCGTGGGCCTTGTCGTAGCCCTTGGTGCCTTCGACCCGGACATTGATCGGAGATGGCAGACCGAAGTTCAGAGCCGTGGTGAGCATTCCCGCGGTATCGAAAGAAAACTCGATGCCCGGGAACTGCTTCGGCAATTTCTCACGGAGCCTGGCAACGCAATCTTCCGAACCCAGGCTCCTGTCATCCTTGAGCTGCACCAGCACGAAGGCGTCCATCGGACCGGAGTTCCAGGTGTAGGCCGCCGGCCAGTCCATCAGAACGCCGATATTGCTGATGACCATCTCCACGTTGGGATGTGATTCGAAGTCAAGCACGGCGCTATTTTCCGACTCCGCCGCGTGGGCTATGCCGCCACCTTCCCCGCCCCCGAGGGTCTCTTCGATGGCCTTCTCGACATCGCCCAGGAGCTTCTCCGTGGTCTCGATCCGGGTGCCTGAGGGCGCGCGAACAAAGATGGTGAACTGCCCCTGGTCGAGCCTAGGAAAGAGCTCTCGGCCGAGAGAACCGAAGGGGATGAGCGTGAGCAGGAAGAGGGCGAGAGCCGCGCCCGCCGTGAGCCAGGGCCTGCGGGTGAACTTCCGGACCAGCCCTTCGTACCAGCTCTGCATCCCGCCGCCCCTGGAGGCGGGCTCATCACCCACCGGGGCGGAGGCCGTGTCGGCAGGCCCATCCGTCGAGCCGGCCTCAAACCCCGGGGGTATGGGGGGAGCCGCGGGCGCCGCAGCCGGGGATTCTTCCTCCGCGCTCTCGGCGCGCAGGAAGGCAGCCGCAAAGGCGGGGATGATCAGCATCGCCATGATATAGGAAAAGATCATGGCGAAGATCACCGTCACCGCCAGTGGGGCGAAGAGAAACTTGGCCATGCCGGTAAGAAATACGACCGGAAAGAAAACCGCGATAAAGGTCAACGTGGAGACGAGCACCGGCGTGGCGACCTCTCTCGCTCCATCCCAGGCCGCCGCGAGCGGCGTCTTGCCGCCGCGAAGATGCCGTAGGATGTTTTCCATGATCACCACCGCCTGGTCGACCATGACCCCCACCGCCAGCGCTATGCCGCCCAGCGTCATCACGTTGATGGTCTGCGAGCTGAAGGACAGTCCGATGAAGGTCCCGAGCACCGCCAGCGGCACGGTCACGAGAACCGCGACCGAAGGCAGGAGGCTCCGCAGAAAGCCGACGATGACAAGAGCCGCGAAAACGGCTCCGATGATGGCGGCCAGGCTCAGCTCGTTGATGGCGCTCTTGATGACCGTCGACTGGTCGAAGACCACCCCCAGATTCACCGGCTGGCTCAGCCTGGCTTCGATCGGCTCGATCAGGTCCTTGATGGACTGCACGATCGCGAGGCTGTTCTCGCCGGGCTGGCGGTAGATGGGAATGTAGACCTGGCGGCGGCCGTTGATGCGAACAATATTGGTCTGGATCTGGCTCGAGTCCTCCACGTTCCCCACATCGCGGAGATAGATGGGACGGCCATCCTTGAACTTGATCGGCACGTCATCGAGCTCCCTCACATCCTTCACCATGCCGTTGGCGCTGAGCTGGAAATCCAGCTCGCCGAGCTTGGCGTTGCCGGTGGGAATCAGCGTATTCCACTTCCCGATCGCGTCAACCACGTCGAGGGGGTCGAGCCCGCGCGAGTGGAGCTTGTCACGGTCCACGTAGGCAAGGATGCGCCGCAGTTTGCCGCCGTATACCGCCGGGGCGATCACTCCCTGGATGGACTGGAGGCGGTTTCGCAGCTGGTAGTAGGCGATGTCGTAGAGATCTTTCTCTGTCATCGCCGGATCGTTCGACGAAACGCTGACCAGGCAGAGCGGGGTCATGGCCGTGGGATCGAAGGGCATCACCATCGGCGGAATCGTACCCGGGGGCAGGTAGAACATGTCGCTCATGGCGTAGGAGGTGACCTGGCTCATCGCCGTGTCGAGACTGATCCCCTCTCTGAAAAAATCCTTCACGATGCAGACGCCGAGCATCGCCTTGGCCTCCTGGTGCTCGATGCCCACCGACTGCCCGGTCCACCGCTCGAGGCGGCTCATGATGTCACGCTCCATGACCTCCGCCGGCATGCCCGGATAGAAGGTGACAATCTGCACCGCCGGGGTGTCGAAGACCGGCAGGAGGTCGCTGGGTATGCCGCTGAGGGCCACGACACCGATCACCACCACCAGGAGAGCGGCCACGCGCACCAGGTAGGTGTTACGAAGTGCGATCCTGATAAGACCGTGCAGAGGATTCAT
>JAKUSY010000462.1 GCA_022451445.1 Planctomycetota bacterium | reverse complement strand
GTAATCAGAGAGAGGGCCGCCTGGTGGGTTCGTTTGTATTGCTTATTCTTGATCTTGACCTGCAGCGCGTAGAGCAGCGTGCTGAGGAGGACCAGGAGGGCGACGAAGAGGGGGAGTTTGTATCTGCACATGCAGACATAC
Source organism: Planctomycetota bacterium (assembly GCA_022451445.1). GTDB lineage: Bacteria > Planctomycetota > UBA8108 > UBA8108 > UBA8108 > UBA8108. The sequence goes on along the minus strand of JAKUSY010000462.1, from coordinate 3,161 downwards.
TTCCATCTTGGAGCAGGGGTGTCCAGTAATGGCCTTGTTCTGCCGGTTTGACTGCGGGGCCCGCACAAAGTAGCCTGATGGTAGTCTCGTCCCGGACTCCGGGAGGGATTTCGCGGATTGTGAGTTTCCGCCAGCTACCGGGAGGTCGTGCGATGCGTCGCTCACTGGAAATACGGGTTCTGCTTTTTTGCGCGGCCTGCCTGTCGGGCGGTGGCCTCGCCGCCGCTGAATTGCAGAAGCTGCCGGTGGCCGGAGAAACCTTCAGCGGGCGCATCGAGCTGAAGGAATCCCAGGAATTCATCGAGCATTGGAGCCGGGAGTCGCGTTTTTCGAGGCGCTTCGAGCTGGGGGCGGAGATTACCTGGAAGGTTCTGCAGTCGAGGGAGCGTAGTGTCGTGCTCGAGGGCAGGATCACGGAAGGTCTCTATCGTCACGCCCTCGCCGGTTTTATCGAGCTGGAGGAAGTCTACGGCCTGATCCTGGACTCCCTGGTCTTCCAGTTGCGTCTGGCGGGGAGGGAGAGCCGCCTGCAGGTAGACCGCAAGAGCCTGCAGCGTGTGGTCCACCGCTTCGAGAAGGGCCAGGCGAACAGGCGCCTGCCCGAGGGAATCAGGAAACAGATCGTGGCGGCCCTGCTGGATCGTCTCCAGCTGGCGCACCTGGGAGGCTTCTGGCCGGTCTTCAACGGCTCGATGAAAGGCCTGGAGAAGGTTGATTTCTTCAACCGCCGCCTGGCCTCGCGCGCGGAAAATTCCTCTGGCACGCTGTTTTTTTCCGTCTATCCATCATCGACCAGGTCCTTCGCGAAGGGGAAGGGGCGTGAGCTTCTCCTGCGGCGGAGTCATGCGGCGCTCGGCGCAGGAGGAGCGGTCTCGGCAGGCTATGGAAGCTATGCTTGGGCCGCTGGAGGCTCCGGACCTCCTTACCGTTGTCATCTGAAATTGGCCGGCGATTACGTTGATTCGGAGGAATTGAAGGCGGTGGTCGATTTCCCCGGGGAGTACCGCCAGCGCCACTCCCTGGAGCTCTTCCTGGGCTCGACCGGGGAGAAGGCTCCGTCCGGAGCCATGTTCACGGGTCTTTCGCCGCGCCTGGAGCTTCCCGAGGTGAGCCTCGACCTGCTCACCGCCGCTGAGCGCAGGGAGCTGTCGCGCCTGAAGAGGAAGGCATCGGAGAGCCACGACGCCCTGCTGGAGGTCCTGTCCGGTTACGCCCGCATGGAGCGAGGCGCCGACGCGGGGAAGCCGTTGTGCGCGGCGCTTCACTTCGCTCTCTGTGAGCGCCTGGCGAGTGAGCTTCCCGCCGAGCGTGGTCCGCTCGGAGATTATACCGAGCGTGTTGTCAGCCGCAGCAGGTTGCTGGCGGAGTACATCCTGGTGCTGCGGGCCGTGGCCAGCCCGCTTGCCGGTTTTACCGATGCCCGGAGGCTGGAGTTTTTCCGGTTCGCTCTCGCCCGCCGGGAGACCAGGTTCGCCAGGTGGGGCGGGATGCTGCTCGCCCAGGGGAATTGGAAGGGGACGGCTGATCTGCTCCTCGCCGCCCTCGCCCGGCAGGCGGCCGTTGGCGGCCGGGAGCCGGTTTCCCGGCTCGGGCGCAGCCTAGAGCTCGATCTGCAGCGTCTCAGCGGGAGCTCGGTCGCCAGGCTCGATGCTGGAAAAATACGGGGCCTGATCGAGCAGAGAGCGGCCAGGTCCGCCCGGTGGAGGTTTTCACTGGTCCTCCCGGGAGAAAATGGGAAAGACGTCTTTTTTACCGAGGCGGGCGCGGGGGCGGTCTTTCTCTTCGATGCTTCCAGGCCCTTCGAGCGCAGCTCCGTGACGAGGAAGCGCGGAACCCGTCTGCCCCTGACCGAGCGTACCCGCCTTGGCTACCTGGCTCTTCGTCGTTCTCTCGAGAAGCCGCCGCCCGGGCTGCGTTTCGCTCTCGGAAGGTTTCACGCGGGAGCTCTGCTCAGGTCGGGCTGGGCTCCGGGCTCGACGCCGGACTGGCTCAAGGAGACGCTGGATTTCGTGGCCGCGGAATTACCCACGGGCTCCAACCCCAGGGACGTTTCACGCGCCCGCTACGAGGTCGGGTTCAAGGCCGCGCTCTCCGGCTTTCCCGATGCCGAGTGCATCGTGCTGTCGACCGATTTCGACCGCGGAGATTACTGGCAGGCCGAATCCAGGCTGCTGGTGTGGAATTACCTCCGCGGCGCACGGGTGATCACCTACGGCCTGAAGGAAGACCGGGAGGCGGATCCGGCGGCCCTCTCCTTTCTCGAGCGCCTTTGCTGGAATCACCACGGCTGGTTCCGGTTTCTCGATTGAGTCCGCCGTTTACCGTTTCCGGAAAATCCCTTACCATGCCGGACGCTTCACGTGTCGTCCTTGGAATTTAACAGGATGTCGAATATGGAGTCCGGCCCCGCCGGATGGACCTCTTATGAGCGTTAAGATCGGCTTTATTGGAATGGGGATCATGGGCCGCCCGATGGCGAAGAACCTGCTGGGCGCGGGCCACGAGGTGACCGTCTACAACAGGACCGCGTCGCGGTGCGACGAGGCGGTCGAGGCCGGCGCCGCCAGGGCAGGGACACCGGCCGAATGCGCCGCCGGCAAGGAAATCGTGATCACCATCGTCACCGATTCTCCAGATGTGGAGGCCGTGCTGTTCGGCGAAAACGGCGCGATGGGCGGGGCGGCCGAGGGAGCTCTTTTTATCGACATGACGACGATCTCCCCTGACGTCACCAGGGACATCGCCGTGCGGCTCGAAGAGGGCGGCTTCCAATTTCTCGATGCTCCGGTTTCGGGAGGTGATATCGGAGCCCAGAAGGGAACCCTGACCATCATGGTGGGCGGCCGCCAGGAAGCCTTCGATCGAGCCGAGCCGGTGCTCGAGGCGATGGGCAGCCGGATCACGCTGGTCGGCGAGAGCGGTGCCGGGCAGGTCACGAAGGCATGCAACCAGATCCTCTGCGCCGTCAACCTACTGGCGGTCTGCGAGGCGGTCGCCCTGGCCGCGCGCTCGGGGATCGACCTCGAGATGATGCACCGTGGCGTCACCGGGGGGGCTGCGGCTTCCTGGTCGCTCGAGCATCTCGGCAAGTCCATCATCGAGGGGAACTACGATCCAGGCTTCATGGTCAAGCTCATCCAGAAGGATCTCAACATCTGCAT
>JAKUSY010000461.1 GCA_022451445.1 Planctomycetota bacterium | reverse complement strand
GCATCTACATCAGCCCTGATAGCCTCCACCTGGCTCCGCAGCTCGGCGATCTCCCCGGTACGATCCGGGCCTCCGCCAAGCACCCTGGCATTCAAATTTGACAGGGCCTCCGTTGTCTGTTGAGCGAAAGCATCCAGCGCCTCGAGCCTGGCGAAGATTGCGGGGATAGCCGTCGTCGATACCGCCTGGGGTTGGCTCACTGTCTCGCCAAGAGAGTTGACCCGGGTGGTAAGCTCCGAATTATCCACGGGGGCACGGTCCACCAGCCCCAGGACCACCCCCTGCAGATCGACAAATCCATCCTCGAGGGCAGCCACCCTCGCCAGCAGCTCCGGCGAATCGGCCTCGGCCACCTTTGAGCCACTGCCCGAACTGCAACGCATACCGAGAAATGCCGCGTTCAGCAGCAGCGCGAACGCGATCAAGCGTATCATGGGATCGTTGTTCCGGTTCATCTGTTCGACCCTTCATCACGGAGTTTTGGACATACATTTCAGACCAAGTTGAGCTAATAGCCTACCCGCACCCCTGCCGCGACATCAATCGGCAGGGACCTGCTCGCGCAGTGCAGTCCCTCACCATCCAGGGGACACCCGGCAGGTGGGCGGGCTCGAGATGGGGATGTGGATCAATAATCCGGTTCGAAAAATTCGAATGTTGTGACAGACTATCCCGCTGTTTCCCGTACGCTCCCTGCGCACGATTTTCTTCAACACGAGACCGCCCCGCCGGCGTGCTCTTTTCTCGCTGGCCGACGCTACGCAGTATAAGGATGAGCTCATGAAACTCAATCTGGTTTGCCTGCTCTTGATGATCTGTCTCATCGCGAATCCGGAACACGGCATCGCGGAAGAAACTATCGACGGACCCAAATACAATTTCGTCTGCGCTGATTTCTCCAAGGGCGAGGTCTGCGTCGTCACCAGCAAGGGGGAGCGCAAGCACGTTTTCAAAACGCAAAACCCCAACGATGTCTGGTCGTTACCCAATGGCGAGACCCTGTTTGCCTGGAGACAGGGCGTCAAGGTCTACGACAAGAGCGGCAAGCTGGTATTTGAATGGAAGTCATCAGAGAAGCGGGATGAGATCCATACCTGCCAACCCCTTGCTGATGGGAATATTCTCATCGCCCAGAATGGACCGTCCCGGTTGATCGAGATCAACCGCAAGGGCGAGATCGTCAAAGAGATCCCGGTCAGGTCGCGCAACGACAATCTGCACATGCGCTTTCGGATGTGCCGCAAACTGGAAAACGGCAATTACCTGTGCATGGTGTCCTGCGATAACGAGATCCGGGAGCTTGATTCCCAAGGCAAAACGGTCCGCGTCATCAAGGACCTGCCCGGGGTCAGGATGGCCAAGGCGCACGCCGTCATGCGCCTGGCAAACGGCAATACACTCTTCTCCACCGGTGCCGGCGTCACGGCGGTAGAGGTCGATAAAAACGACAAGGTCGTCTGGAAGCTGGAGCGCAAGGATCTCCCCGAAATCAAGATGGGCTTCATGACCGGGCTGAACCGCCTTGCCAACGGGAATACGGTCATCTGTTTTTACCAGGGCAGCCACCACGTCATCGAGGTCACGCCCCAGAAGAAGCTGGTCTGGAAATGGCGTCTGCCGTCGCAGAGGACGGTGGTCAGCATCCAGGTCCTCGACCAGGAAGGCGACGCCTCGAAAGGACAGATATTCAAGTAGGCTATCGCCCGGCGGGCAGGCTCCCAGGGTTGACCGGCGCGATCAGTCAGCCTCGTAGCCTCGCCACATCCACACCAATGTGTCCGCCAGCGTCTGCTCGAAAACACGGCGGTCACAGTGCCTCGAGGCGCGGCTGAAGACATAGCGGTAGTTATAGCCCCTGGCCTTGAGGGCGGCGGCGGTGCGCCGGTTGGCCATCACCCAATTATGGTAGGTCCCCTCGGGATCCTTGGATCCATTGTCGTTTTCAGAAACATGCGTGAAAATCCGCAAGGGTTTCTTCTCGCTGTTTTGAATCAGCTTCTTGCCGGAATGATATTCCCAGGCACCGAGCGGATACTTCGCCTCCTCCGGGGCATCATCGTCCTGCTGATCGACGAACGTACCGGAATACGTGATCAGGCGGCGAAACAGGTCGGGCCGAAACCAGCCCATGGTCAGGGCGGCGGCCCCGCCTGAGCTGCAGCCCATGGTAGCCCTGCCCCAGGGATTATCCGTGAAGGCTATTTTCGGGTAGACGGCCTTGATCTCCGCGTTATTCAGCACGGCCGGCAAAACCTCATCGTTGATGAACCGCGCGAATCGATCGGAGAGGGTATCGTATTCAAGGCCGCGCTCACTCCCCTTGCTGTCATTGCCGCCGTTTTGAACGGCAATCACTATGAACGCGGGCAGCCTGCGCCTGGAGTCCTCTGAAATTGTCAGATTGTCCAGCGCGTTGCGTAGGAGGCTGAGACGGCTCGGCCCGTCATGTGTCACCAGGATGGGCGCCTTCGTGCCGTCCTTGTAGGCGGCCGGGATGTAGACGAAGATCTTGCGCTCCTTGCGAACGGGCTTCTTTGAATCGAGCGTCTTGTCATCTCCACGAAAGATCCTGCTGTCTTCCAGGCGCATCGCGAACTTGAAGTTCCGCCCCTTGGGGTTGTCCTTGTCTGTGAGATCGGGATCGATCCTGAAGTCGGGGCCGATCGTATGATCGCCATCACCCTCCCTGCCGGGATTCTCCGTATACTTCTCGTCCTCTGCGCTCGCTTTACCGCCCTGATCATCGGAGGCTGCCACTACCGCCAATTCGTTCATCGAGCTGTAACGCGTACCGAGAAAAATCGCGCTGAGCGACAGCGCGAATGCGACCAGGCGCTTCATGTCTACTCCCTCTCTATGTGTCATAAACATCGTCCATAGCCTATGCGAGGCCATGGACGCTGGCAAGGAGAGGGCAGGACCACTCACTCATCCAGGAGATCGTCGGGCAGGTGAGAGGGGGTGCCCTGCGTACCTTCGAGGTTTGCGCCTATCGCTTCCCGGAGGTCAGCGCCCTGCAGATTCGCATCCGACAGGTTCGCGTTCGTAAGGTTCGCCCGCCATAGTTTCGCGCCCCGCAGGTTCGCTCCCCGGAGATCCGCACCCGACAGGTTCGCGCTCTCTAGGTTAGCGATCGCCAGGGTCGCTCCCTTCAGATCAGCCTTCCACAGGAATACGCCCTCCAGGCTCGCGCTCTCCATGTTCACGCCTTTCAGGTTCGCGCCTGTCAGGTCGCAATTCCGCAGATTCATCCGGCGCAGATCCGCCGCTGGGCCGGCGAGCTCGCAGGCCGAACCGTCAGGCAGGTGG
>JAKUSY010000460.1 GCA_022451445.1 Planctomycetota bacterium | reverse complement strand
ACCTCTCCATCCTTGCCGACCTCCGCGATGCGCCCGCCGGAGACCAGCACGGAGGCGGCCTCCAGCACCTCTCCATTTCCAACATGCACTGTCGCCGAGGTGAAGACGAGCTCCGCCGCAGGCGCCACCGCGAATGCCAGGCAACTGGCCACCAGGAAAAATATGGTGTGGACTGAGCGAAGCGGCCGAACGCGTTCAATCGCCGGACACCCCCTTGCCAGTATTGTGTTTTTGCGCAATCGCGCGCGTAGAAATGAACTCACGCTACGCAAAGCGCTGGAAATATAGATCACTGATTATTCAGACAGGTAAAGGTGAAAGCTCTAATGAGCCCACCGATAGAAGGCTCCTCATTGCTCGTTGAAGAATCATTTTATATGGTCTCACGGGGGTTGTAAATCACGGCAACAGCTATGCTACCAGCGAAAATGAGGCAATCTTCGTGCCCACCGGAGTGAAAACGAGCCTGAGCGGATGATCAAAGGTATTCGCCCACCGTTGGTTTTCTATTGATAGAAGTGCCCATGCCTGCTTAGTATGCGTCGTTTATCCCGAAGTGCAGATTATTCCGGAAGACGCCATGAACGAGACGAACCCAGCTGACAACGCAACCCTCGAAGAGTTGGCCGTCAATACGATCAGGGTTCTGTCTTTCGAATGTGTACAGAAAGCCAATTCAGGACACCCCGGGTTGCCGATGGGGTGTGCCGACCTGGCCTACACGCTCTTCACCAGCAGTCTCAAATTTGACCCGAAAGCGCCTGGATGGCCCGATAGAGACCGTTTCGTACTCTCGGCGGGACACGGCTCGATGCTGATCTACTCCATGCTCCATCTTTGCGGCTACGATCTGCCGCTTGAAGAGTTGAGGAACTTCAGACAGTGGGGTTCGATGACCCCGGGACACCCCGAATACGGCGATACTCCCGGAATCGAGACGACGACCGGGCCGCTGGGACAGGGAACCGCCAATGCCGTCGGCCTCGCCCTTGCCGAAAGTCTGCTGGCCGCACGATTTAACACTCCCGAGCACAAGCTCGTCGATCATTTCACCTATGCGCTGGTCAGCGATGGAGACCTGATGGAGGGGATCTCCCACGAGGCGGCATCCCTCGCCGGACATCTCGGTCTTGGGAAACTTGTCTATTTGTTCGACAGCAATGCCATCACCATCGAAGGCGGAACCGAGCTCGCAAGCAGTGAGGATACGGCGAAGCGTTTCGAGAGCTACGGCTGGCAGGTCCAGTCGATTGACGGACATGATCGACAGGCCATCGCCGAAGCCCTCGAGGCCGCGCGGGCCGAAACCGCCAGGCCCAGCATCATCATCGCCACGACCACCATCGGATTCGGCAGCCCCAATAAGGCCGGGAGCTCAGGCGTGCACGGCTCCCCCCTCGGAGACGAGGAATGCGGACTGACCCGCGAGGCTCTCGGCTGGAATCACCCCGAGTGCTCGGTTCCCGATGAGGTCAGGCCGCTTTTCCTCGAGCCCGGCAATCGCGGAGGTGAAAAACACGCCGCCTGGAAACAGTTGCTGAAAGACTACCGGGAGAAAAACCCCGAGCTGGCCGCGGAGTGGAACCGGATGCAGAGCGGAGAGCTCCCGAGCGACCTGCGCGAGAAGCTTCCCGTATTCGAAAGCTCCGAAGGCAGCATCGCGACGCGGGCCGCCTCGGGAAAGGTGATCAACGCGATCGCCGAGGCTCTCCCGGAGTTGATTGGCGGCTCCGCCGACCTGGCCCCATCGAACAATACGATGGTCAAGGACCAGGCCTCCATCGAGAGCGCCAGGATGGGCGGACGCAATATACACTTCGGCATCCGCGAGCACGCCATGGGCGCCATGATGAACGGCATGGTCCTGCATGGAGGTGTTCGTCCCTACGGCGGCACCTTCCTCGTCTTCAGCGACTACATGAGACCGAGCGTCAGGCTGGCGGCCTTGATGAGGCAACCGGTCATCTATATCTGGACCCACGACAGCATCTTCCTCGGCGAAGACGGCCCGACCCATCAGCCGGTGGAACATCTCGCCGCCCTGAGAGCGATACCGAACCTGCGCGTCTTCCGGCCGGCTGATGCCAATGAGACCGCGATGGCCTGGGCCCTCTCGCTTGAACATGGCACCGGCCCCAGCGCCATACTGCTTTCGAGGCAGGGGCTGCCGATCTATGACGACACTCGCATCGGCCAAGGCTCCGAGAGAGGCGCCTACGTCCTCGACAGGGAAGAAGGCGACAATGGACCCGACATTATTCTCCTTGCCTCCGGCTCCGAGGTAGCCACCACGCGAGAGGCCGCGGGACTCCTCAGGGAGCAGGGAATCCAGGCACGGGTGGTCAGCATGCCGTGCTGGGAAGTTTTCGAAACGCAGGCTGATGACTACAGGGAGTCGGTGCTGCCACGGGCGGTGACCGCGCGCGTAGCGGTCGAGGCCGGCTCTCCCTTCGGCTGGGAACGCTACGTCGGCACAGACGGAGTCGTTGTAGGGATGAACCGCTTCGGGGCGTCCGCTCCGATCAAGGCTCTCGCCGAGAACTTCGGCTTCACCGCCGAGAACGTCGCCGCGCAGGCCAGGACCCTGCTGGGGAGCTGAGAGAGACCTCAGGCCCGCCAGCCGGAACCCTTCCCATCGGGAAGGAACCGGAATTCTGACTTCGTGTTGCTGGAGCGCAGCCGCTGCCGTATCGTCTCATCCAGCTGGGCGTACTCCTTGAGAAACTCGTGCAGGCTCTGCGCTGTCTCGGCAGAGATCCCGTGTTCCATCTGGCAGGTATCGGCCTCGGCTATGCCCTCGTCCACGCCCAATACCTCGGTGAGGAAATAAACCAGGTCGCTATGCCGATGGACCAGGGCTCCGGCCAGCTTTTGCCCCATGGGAGTGAGGGTGATGCCGCGACCATCATCCCGCTCGACCAGGCCGAGCTTCTCGATGCTCTGCACCGCCCGGGTCACCGCCGGCATCCTCACACCCAGCCGCTCGGCTATGTCGGTCACCCGCACCCTCTCCATGCCGGAGGCGAGATTGAAGATGGTCTCGATATAGTCCTCCTGGGCCGTGGAGAGAACGTCACGGGTCTCTGTCGATTTGTCTTCCTGCTTACCTGTCATCTCACACTCCACTCATCCGGAAATCCGCGCACAAGAGGCAAGGTATTTTCCACGGTAGAAGTCTGCCTGGCAAGACGCCAGCTGACAGCTCCACTAAGTATCTTTTCTGTATCCCCTCCACAGACGGTCGAGTACTATTGAGCGGGTAATTTTCCGGCCGGCCTTGAGCCGAAGGAATTTCCCGGTCGATAACCAGTTTCCCGGATC
>JAKUSY010000046.1 GCA_022451445.1 Planctomycetota bacterium | reverse complement strand
ATTTGCCGGGCGTCTTCTTCGCCCTCCGGCTTGCCGAGTATTCGCTCCCGGGTGTCACTGATTATGGCGACGATGGTGTCGCAGCCGATGACCACGGTGTTCTCCTCCACATCGCATGTCGCCAGGACCGACTCGGCTTTCATCCTGGCGAGCTCCTGGCTGACGGAGTAGGCCGTGCCGCTGACGGCGGATTCATCGACGCCTTCGGGCGGCAGGACCTGGTATGGCTCGCCGAGCTGGTCGAGAAGCTCTCGCCGGCGTGGTGAGCTGGATGCGAGTATCAGGTTCATTGGTCGGTTTCCGCCTGGGCCGCTTCCGGCGACCTCAGCCCAGGACGGTGGCGACCGCCTCCATCCAGGAGGTGTCTCGTTCGGGGAAACAATAGCCCGGATGGGCGCCCAGGATGGCTCGGGTGCTCTCCCGCGACTCAGGAGTCTTGAGCAGCTTGTGGGAAAGTTTGATCTCATCCAGGCGCTCGGCATTTATGTCACGGAGCGGGGCGGGAAAGGACTCGGGGGCGTAAGCTTTGCTGAGGAGTTTATAGGCGTTGGCGACTATGTTGTCATCGGCCAGCAGATGCACGCCGAGAACGACAAAATAATTGAGGTGGATTTCTCCATCGTTACCCTTGAGGGATAACGGGAGCGGGTTGGAGAGATAGACCCTGTAGTTGTACAGGGTCACGACGGGCGTGATGGCTCTCTTGCAGGCGCCTGTCGCCCGGCGGAAAAACGTTCGAACGGGGGCTTTCTTGGCATCAAGGAGCAGATTGACCAGGTCGGAACAATAGCATCCGGTGACCAGATCCTTCATCTCGTCGATTGGGCCATCGAGAAGAAAGGAGTCAATCTCCGCGGCACCTTTTTCCTCGAGGGACTCTATAAGCCGCGCCGAATCGGGTTTTTCGGCGGTTTGACCGGTTTTTTTTCTGACCATGAGAAACCAATAAAAAGTTTATCGCTGCGAACCTGCAGCCATTATATCAAAGTAGAGCGAATGAAGCGATGGAACCCCCTGCTCTTACGGAAACCCTTCCTGGCTAACTGTTTCCGCCTTAGCCGCGCTGGGAGGAGGAGGCAGTTTCGCACGGAGTTCGTATCGAGGTCCAGAGACGATTTTTTTCCTTCAACCATCCGGGTTGATTCATGAGGCGTTTCGCCATTATCGCTACCCCTCTTTTCGCGGCTCTTTTTGCCCTCTGTCCCGGTCTGCCGGGGCAGGCGGTAGGGGTGGCGCCACAGCCGGGGTCTCGTCCCCGCCCGGTTTCCTACCATGGAATGGTCCCGGGGGTTACGCCGGTTTCCGAGCTCCTCAGGCGTATGGGCAGGCCGGCCCATGAGGGCGCCTGGTATGCCTGGAAGATGCTCTACGCAGCCAAGGAACAGGCCGGACAATTCGATGCTTTCCATATTTTTGGCGACAGGGAGAAGGGGAGAATCGGGACGATCGAGGCCGTTACGATTCCCGGGGGTTTCGAGAGCGCCGGCAAGATCCGCGACAGGCTGGGAGAGCCGGAGTTCGAGCTCGTTCTGCCCGGCGGCCAGCGGTTGCTCGACTACAGCCTGCAGGGCGTTCGTTTCACCCTGTCGGCGGAGTCCAGGACCATCGGAGCCGCCTATTTTCCCCATGGCTATCGTCGCGTTCCCCCGGGCGGTCGGAAGCTGGTTGACCTGGGCCTCTTGCGCCAGGGCCCCCAGCCGCGTCCCCTCGCGCCCCCCGCCGTGAACCTGCTCGCCGGGGCCTTTGAGATCGACATCAGCCCGGTGGAGCCCGGCTGGCTGAAGAGTAAATACGAGGTGCGAGATCCTCTGAAGGCGCGCTGCGCGGTCTTTGTCCGTGGTGGGCTGAAGGTGGCGATCGTCGGGGCCGATCTTTTCGGTTTGCTCAAGAGCGAGGTCGATCCGATCGAGGCGCGGCTCAGGAGGTTGGGCGTTTCGCATCTGATGCTGGCGATGTCGCACAACCACGCCGCGCCGGACACGATCGGCATCTACGGTTCGTATCCGGAGGACTATGTCGGTTATCTGCAGGAGCGTATCGTGGCCGGGGTCGGCAAGGCTCTCGGCAGGCTCGCCCCGGTGAAGGAGTTGCTCGTCGGCTCCGATGAGCTTTCGCTCGCGGGAGCAAGGGTTGGCGGGCTGTTTCGCAACGCCCGCAACCCGGGCATTGTCGATCCCCAGCTCGCGGTCGTCCAGGCGCGGGGGCAGGATGGAAAGGCGATCGTGAACATCATTCATTTTGCCTGTCACGTGGAGGGGCTCGAAAAAGGCCCGAAGGAGATCAGCGCTGACTTCCCGGGCTATATGTGTGATGAACTCAGAAGGCGAACCGGCGCGCCCGCGGTTTTTCTCAACGGGGCGATAGGGGGCATGGTCTCCGGCGACACCCGGGAACGCAGCCACGAAGAGGCTCGCAAGGCGGGCCTGCGCCTCGCGGCTGAAGCGTCACGAATTCTGGGCTTCGCGGTGCCCAGCGCGAGTGCGGCGTTTGAGTTCAGGAGGTCGAGGTTCGAAGCCCCCGTGACCAACGCCCGTCTCCTGCTTTTCGGGAAGCGGCACCAGGGTCGCCGGGTGTTTCATCGCGGGCGGGCGACCACGGAATTGTTTCACGCCAGGCTCGGGGATGCCGAGTTTCTTACCGTCCCCGGGGAGCTCTTGCCGGAGCTGTCCTTCGAGTTGCTCGAGAAGATGAAAGGCTATCCCAGGATGATCGTCGGGCTTTGCAATGACCAGCTGGGCTATATCATTCCAGCCGGCGATTTCCGCAAGGATGCCTACGAAGAATCCATGTCGGTCGGTCCGGCGATCGGTTCCATTGTCCGTCGCCGGGGCTTGGAGCTGCTCAATCGAGGCAACGAATAAGCGGCTCTTTTGTGCTTAATGGTTTTCTGCGCAGCGCTTATGATGGCCTCTTGGGTTCTTTGGCCATTCCCGCGAATAGGCTGAAATGGGAGTTTTTGATGTCGAAAACATGGCGAATGCTGCTCTTGTCGGTGCTGCCGGGGTTTCTTTGCCTGGGCGTTGCGGCTGACGATTTTATCCGGGGCGACTCCAACAGCGATGGAGAGCTCAACATATCCGATGCCCAGCACACCCTGAGATGGCTTTTCCTCGCCGGCAGAGAGCCGGATTGTCCGGCCGCTGCCGATGCAAATGATGACGAGACGATCGACATCTCCGACCCGATCAGGGTTCTCGAATACCTCTTTCTCGGCGGCTCTCCACCGGCTCCTCCCTTTCCAGTCGCCGGGCCTGACCCGACTCCCGGGTTGAGCTGCGGGGCGCCGGTGATGCTCGAGCTGTCGTGCGATGTGCGTGGGCCGATGGTGGACCTGTCCTGGACCCTGGCGGGAGAGGCGGAGGGTTTTGAGCTCCACCGGGATGGGGCGCTGGTTGCCGAGCTCGGTGTCGAGAGCCGTGAGTACAGTGACGCCCCGCTTGCCGTGGTGGCTCACGAATACCGGATCGTCGCGATGCTTGGCGGCTCCGTGGTGGCGGAGGCCGGCTGCGAGGTTGCCGGGGTGGCGGGGAACGCCCCCCCCACCCTCCCCATACGCGCACCTCCGCAGGGCAGCATCATCTCCGGACGAAGCTTCAATCTGCGCCTGCGGGTCGATGACGATACGGGTGTCAGCCGAGTACTCGTTGATGGAGAAGAGGTCATCTTGCCATCCCCGCTCAGCCTGCCCGCGACGCTGCGGGTGAATATCAGGAGCGGAGAGCCGGGCCCGCAGCTGGTTCGCATCGAGCTCGTCGACGAGGCCGGCAGAACCGCGTTTGGTGAGCTGGCCCTCGGCTTCAGCCCGGTTCTCGCCCGGGGGGGCGCGACCGAGGCGCTCACCATCGACATTTCCGGGGACAGCGGATACGACGAGCTGGAGGTGATCGTTGAGCCCTTTCTGGATGGGCTCCCGGAATTGTTGAACGAGTCCGTGCGCGGGGTGCGATTGTTTGATGGCAATATCCTCGGAGTTCCTGTCGAGGTTGACGGCGACCGTGTAGAGATCAATGGCCCGATCGACTTCGATCTGTTCCCCTCCGATCTCGCCGGTGGGCGGCTCGGGCTCCGGGTCCGGCTCGACAGGCTGCGCTTTTTCGGTGATGGGGAGAGTGATTTCGGCTTTCTCGGCACGGACGAATGGGATGCGATCTGGACCGGCAACGATATCGACATCACCGGGACCATGGCCTTCGTTCCCGTCGATGAAGGCGCGCGGCTGGAGGTGGTCTCCGATGGTTTTACCGTCGAGATCGGAAGCTCCGATTTTTCCGTCAGCGGGTTTCTCGATCCCCTGGGGATCTTCGACGCGCTGGTTAACGTCCTGAGCGGACTGTTCTCCGGCCAGATCGAAGATGCCGTCCGCGACGCGGTCCAGGATGCCGCCGATGGCCAGATCGTGCCGATTCTCGCCGAGACTCTGGGCAACCTGAACCTGGATATAGTCATCGATCCCGTCGCGCTGCAGACCCGTCTCAGCGACGCGGTCGAAAGCTCAGGGGGCCTGTCGCTTCTTTTCGATGGAAGCTGGGTGAGCTCCGCCAAGCCGGGAGCCTCCTGGCCACCCTATCCGGGCTCGGTGCTCGCCCGGGCGCCCTTTCCGGGTTTCCCGGTGGAGTCCTCGGCCCCGCACCCTGTCGATGCGACGATTTCTCTCTCCACGGACACCCTTAACCAGGCCCTGGCCGAGGTGTCCGCCGGGGGGAGCCTTGACACCATTCTTGCGGTCGAGGACATCGACAGTCCGTTGCCCCTCAATGTGAATACGCTGGCGGTGGCGCTGGAGCCGCGCATCACGAGCCTCCCGGGCGTCGATCCTGAGGATCCTCTCGTTATCCGGGTCGGGATACGCCATCCGCCGACGCTGGTGCCGGGCGAGGGGCCGCTCGATGCCTCGATAGTGGGGGTGGGAGATGAATGGAGCTGGCGCCCGGGTGATACCGAGCCTCCCGCCCAGTGGAACGGGCGGACCTTTGATGACAGCGGTTGGGCTCGCGCGCCTTCGGGTTTCGGGTATTCGTCGAATGACGAGGAGCTCGGGCGGGTGCGAACCCGGCCGGAGGGCCTGGCTGCGGGAGAGTACACCTCGCTCTACCTGCGCGCCTCCTTTGACATCGAGGCCCTGGAGGAGATGGAGAGCCTCGTCCTGCGGGTACTCTTCGATGACGCCGTCGTTGCCTATCTCAACGGCGTAGAGATCGCCAGGCGGAATATCGGTGTCGAGGGGACGCCGCCGCGCTTTGATGAGCTGGCCGACAGCACCGGTGAGCCGGACACCCTGGAGGTCGATCTGCTCCAATGGTGCGGGCTCCTGCGTTCCGCCGGCAACGTTCTCGCGCTCCAGGGACACAATGTGAGCGGCACCAGCTCTGATTTCGTCCTGGTGCCCGAGATCCTTCGTTCGCTACCCGGGCCGGAAGGAATCATCAGCTCCATCCCGGCCGAGATGCGGATCGGCGGCCTGGAGATCGCTTTCCTGGCGGACACCGATGGAGATGGGGCTGGCGAAGCGGATGCCGATGGAGAGCCGGATGAGGTCAGCCTGATCTCTTATTCGCTGGCCCTGAGCCTGCAGACGTCGCTGGCCCTGGCGTTTTCCCCCGAGGGGGTTCCAATGATCGTTTTCAACGTGGACACAGCCGATCTGAACAAGGACGGCTTTCCCGACGCCATCATCGGCGGCGTCGCGGGACTCGACATCAGGGTTGCCGGTGAGGTCTTCGACATCGCCGATGAGAACCTCCTGGAGTTTGCCCAGCTGGCGATCAGCCTTGTCGGTCCTTCCCTCGGCGGCATCGTGGAGGCGCTGGAGCTTCCTTCGGTGCCTTTGCCGGAGCTGGCCTTTGATCTCGACACCGATGGAGAGCCGGATGTGCGCCTGGAAATCCGCGAGGCTACCCTTGCCCCGGTCGATACGACCTCGGATGGTCAGGCGGACTGGATTTGCATCCTGGCCGATCTCAGGTCGTCGCCGGCAAAGTAGACGTCCGCCACGGCCGGGTGTTCAGATCCTTCTGCGGGCGGGTTTCGGCGCGCCGGCGTGTAAGAGGGAGATGGAACGCTCGAGGATGGGATCCCGTCCCGCCAGGAACGGAAGGTGAAACTCGACGACGGCATCGGGGCTCACCCCCCGGCCCTCGAGATCGATGCCCCCGGTCAGGCTCTCGATTCGCATTCGGACGTTAACGGGGATCATCACGCGGGTCCGGTCTTCGAAGGTGATATATCCCGCGGCGCGGACCGCGCCGGCGGTCGTTTTGCCGATGAGGGTGATTCCCTTCTTGCCCTTCAGCATATAGGCGACGATCTCTTTGGCGCTGCGGGTCAGGTCGTCAATCAGCAGTGCCGTGGGCCGGCCATCGGCGATGATGCGTTTCGCGATCGCCTTCAGCACGGGGACCTGCCCCCCCCTGCCCCGGAGATCGATGACCAGGGCCCTGGCGGAGCCGAGCTCTTTGCGCAGGGCCTTCTCGAAGATGGAGACGATTTCGGGCGACAGGAGATTCCAGAGGTGGATATAGCCGAGGCCCCGGGCTTTTGCGCCGAGCATCCGGATGCTCTTGCGGGTCGAATCGATGGCGGTGGAGGCCCGGTCGGCCGCTATCGCCAGGCTGCGCACAGCCCCCCCGGCCTCTCTGCGGTAGTCGATCCGGACGCTCTCTTCTGTGTCGACCTGAATGGTGTACATCGCGTGGCGGGCCTCGTAGCCCGCCAGGGTCCGGCGTGGAGAGGTTGAGAAGGGAAGCCCGTTTACGGCTACCAGCTCGTCGCCAATGCGCAGTCCCGCCTCCCGGGCACCGCCGCCGTACATGAGCTCACGGACGAAGAAGCGTTCTCCGGTGTCGCTGGCGACCTTCTGGATTGTCAGGCCGAGGTGGAACACGGGCTTTCCATCCGATCCTTTGCCGAGCATGCTCGCATAGCTCCAGGGCGGGATGACGGCCGTATGGGAAATGCCGAATCGGCCGAGCACCTCATTGAGGGCTTCATAGGCCGATTGTGTCGAGCGGCTGCGCCGGACAGCGGCGAGCAGATCGGGCTCGACGTTCCCGAGCAGGGCCTTCTTGTCCTTGAGCGCGGTGAAGAGACGGTGATCTTTGAGGCGCCTGGCGAGGGCTCGGGCATCGCGTACCAGGGCGGGGTCGGGCGTTATTTCCAGGAGGACCTTGCGCTCATCGCGCAGGACGGCCAGCTCGTAGGCGGCTCTTCCCGGCAGCTTCGAGAGGGCCTCCCAGAGCTGGCGAACGCTCATGTGCGGAAGCTCGTCAAGATGGCCGAAGCGAACGAGCACGTCGCCGCGGCGCAGTCCGGCGGCCCGGGCCGCGGAGTTGTCCTCGATTTTCAGCACCACCAGGCCGGCGCTGATCTTTCCCAGGCTCACGCCGAGATAGGCGCCCTTCAGCGGCGGGTCGAAGCGTCCTTCATCGGAGCGCAGGAAGGGGCTGGCCAGGAGCAGGAGGGCAAGGAGAAGGTTTCTCATGAACTCGATGGTGCCGCCTGGGGATCGGTGGATCAAGGAAAGCATTCGCCAGCGAGAAAAAGGCCTTCTGCGACGACCGCTGTTTTTCCGGGTCAGACCCTGGAGCTGGCGAGCACCTGTCGGATGCCGGCGGGGAAGAAGCCAAGCTCGAAGGCGAGGTCCAGCACCGTGTAGCGGTCCCGGATGTCCCGGGCTCTCGAGAGGGAATCGAAGGCCTCGTCACGCTCGATGCCGAGCTCCTCCAGGCTGGCTGGCGCTTTTGCCGCCTGGAGTATTGCCCGGAGTTCATCAGCCGAGGGGATGCCGAGGGTCGCCAGCTCGGCGCGTATCTCCGGCCACTCCTCCCGCAGCAGGGAGCTTCTTTGCGCGAAGCCGGCGAACTTTTTTTCCGCCTGGGGCAGAACGACGTCGGCCAGCTCCCCGTGGGCGATGCGTATTCTCTCCGAGGTCCGTGCCCAGTCGGGCGTTTTTGGAAAGTCGGGGCTCTCCAGGCCGATCAGGAGGTGGTAGAGCGCCGCAGAGAGGCAGGTCGCCACACCAACCTGGGCTCCGTGTAGGCGCAGGTTTCTTCCTGAAATAAGCGCCTCCATGTCCCAGAGGTGGCTGAGGAGGTGCTCTCCCCCGCTGGCGGGGCTGCTGCTGCCGGCGACGACCATCGAAACACCGCTGAGCACAAGAGCTCGGGCCAGGGCCTCGTGCGCCGCGGCCTCTCCTGCGGGGAGGCCGCGGGCGTGCCGGGCGGCGAGAGCTACCGCCTCATCGACGATCAGGCCGGGAAGAGCATCGAAGCCGCTTCCTTCGAGGCGATTGCCAAGCCACCAATCGGCAGAGCTGACAGGCTTGCTCAGGAGATCGCCCAGGCCCGCCGCCGCAAGCTGTGGGGGAGCGGCGGCAAGGACCGCTGAGTCGAGGACAATCGCCCTAGGCGGCCGGGCCTCGAGGGTGGTCTTGAGGCCATCGACGAGAATCGCGGCGATCCCGCTCGCGTAGCCGTTCATGCTGGCCGCGGTCGCGAAGACCAGGTAAGGCACGCCGCTCAAGGTGGAGGCCATCTTGGCTATATCGTTCACCGTGCCGGCGCCTACCGCGATGATCCCGGAGAACCCCCCTCCTTCGACGATGGCGCACGCCTGGCCGACCCGTTCGGTGTCCGCGTGGGGATCCTCGCAGAGCAGGTGCAATTCCGGGCCCGCTTCCGGCCGGCCCGAATCGCGATGGGGATCGGCCGCGCAGAACGCGCCCCAGGTCCGGGGATCGGCAAGCCAGAGCGGTTTTGGGCCCGCATGTTCGGACGCCAGGCGGGGAAGCTCTCCGCAGAGGTCCGTTCCAATCAGGACCTCTTCACTCAGGTCGAGGCCGCTGGGGATGGGTTCGCTGCCGAGTTCCGCGAGCTTCATGTTTTCAGCTTAACCGCCCCGGCTCATTCCGGCTATAGCCGGAATCCGTTTCGTCGCCGCCTGCTGAAACCCGAGGGAGTCATCTCTTCTCGGGATCAGGGCACAAAGGCCGCCACCGCTGCGATGAACCAGATCAATATCCCGCTGCCGATCTTGCCGATGATGCCGAAGAATCGGCCGGCTGCCGCGCCTCCCCCGGAGCGGATGGATTCCTTCATCGACCGTCCGGTGTTCCGCTCTCCCAGCAGAGCGCCGAGGAAGGCCCCCGCGCAGGCTCCCAGGATGGAGCCGACAATCGGGACTGGGATGAAGAAGGTGCCCAGGACGCCTCCCGCGAATCCGCCGCCGAGCGCCCAGAACGCTCCCTTGCGGGTGCCGCCGGAGATGCGTGAGCCCGCCGAGCCGGAGGCGAACTCGATAATTTCAGCCAGGAGCGCGATCAGCGCCAGGGCGCCGAGGGTCCAGGCCGAGAACATCGCGGGTTCGGGCCCCCACAATACGAGCCCGCCCGCGGCCAGTACCATCAGCCAGTTCCCGGGCAATTGCAGGACCGTCGCCACCAGGAACAGCAGGTTGACGATAAGCAGTCCGATACCTAAGAAAAACGCCTGGTGCTCAGAGAGGAAAGTGAAAATGGTGTCCATGAGAGAAGATCCGGTTTGCAACGCTGAGTGGCCGGGAGGCCCCGGGAAAAACAGCCGGCCTGCGCAGCAGGGCCCGCTGAGAGATGCTATCAGAGCTCTCGCGTGGACGCACTATGGACTCGCTGTTTTTTGGAGTCAGGATTAGAGTTGGTGTCAACTCGGGGTGCCATAGAATGTGAGCCCATGAGAACAACCGGCGTTTCACAGCAACAAAGGCAGGGGCCATGCGAAGGGTGAGAAGGACAAGAGCCAGGCGCCTGCTCCCGCTCGGCCTGCTTCTCCTGGCCCTCGTGCCGTTTGCCTGTGGCCCCTCTTTCGAGAGCCCGGGTGCCGCCGCGGGCCTGAATTTCATCGAGCGTACCGCCAGCTCCGGCGTGGATTTTACCAGCGTCTACGGCGGCAGGGAGAAGGACTATATCCTCGAGGTGAACGGCGGAGGCTGCGCCCTACTTTGACTATGATGGAGATGGTGATCTCGACATCTTCTTTGTAAACGGAGGCCGTTTTTCGCAGGCCGGGGAAACGGCTCCAGGAGATCGGCTCTACAGGAACGAGGGAGGCTGGCGTTTTACCGACGTAACGGCTGCGACGGGAATCTTGGAGACGGCCTGGGGTTGCGGTTGCGCGGTCGCCGACCTGGACAACGATGGGGACGAGGATCTCTACGTAACCAATTTCGGTCCCAATGAGCTCTGGCTGAACAGGGGAGATGGCACCTTTGCGGCGGCGGGGGAAGAGGCTGGAGTGGCCGGCGCGGGCTGGGGGGCGAGTTGCGCCTGCAGCGACTACGATCGCGATGGGCTTGTCGATCTCTTCGTGGTGGATTATCTCCATTTCGACCGTGCGATGATCAAGCCCAGGGGGCCCGACTCATGTACCTATAAGGGACAGCGGATCCTCTGTGGTCCCGTTGGCCTGCCGCAGGCCTATTGCACGCTCTACCGCAATGAGGGAGGCGGGAAATTCAGAGATGTCAGCGAGGCCGCGGGTATTCGAGCCAAAAAAGGATACGGTCTCGGTGTGGCGACAGGCGATTACGACCGCGACGGCTGGCCGGATTTCTATGTCGCCGCCGACACCACGGAAAACATGCTCTTTCACAATCTCGGCAATGGCACCTTCGAAGAGGTCGGCTTGCCGGCTGGCGTGGCGCGCAATGACAACGCCGTAGCCCAGGCGGGAATGGGCGTTCAATTCGCCTTTGTTTCCAATCCTGAAAGGGAGGACCTGTTTGTCGTCAACTATGAAGATGACAATAATACCTACTATCTGAATAAGGGCGGCGGCTTCTTCGACGAGGAGACCCAGTCTCGGGGGCTCGGGGCCCCCTGCTTCAAGCATCTGGGCTGGGGGTGTTTCTTCCAGGACTTTGATTTCGATGCGGACCTCGATCTTTTCATCGCGCAGGGACACGTTGTTCCCCAGGCGTCGGCGATCTCCTCGAGTCCGGGTTACGCGCAACCGAACAAGCTCTTCCTCAACGATGGCGCCGGCAGGTTCAGCGATGAAGGGGCGCGCTGCGGGGATGGTCTGCGGATCGAAAAATCTTCGAGGGGGGCCGCCTGCGGAGACCTCGATGGGGATGGGGACCTCGATCTGGTGATCAACGAGATCGATGAGAGGGCGACCTTGCTGGAATGTTCGGGTCCGCCGCGGGGTCGCTGGCTTGCAGTGAGCCTTCAGGGGACGCGCTCCAATCGATCGGCTATCGGTGCCGTAGTAGTTCTCCAGGGAGCCTCCCGAACCCAGGCGAGGCGGGTACTCAGCGGAGTGGGCTACGCCTCCCACTCCGAGTTGACGGTTCGCTTCGGCCTTGGCGCGCGGGGCACGGTCAAAGAGCTACTCGTCGAATGGCCGTCGGGGGGAAGTGAGCTGTTCGAGGTTGCGGGGCTGAACCGGATCGTGAAATGCGTGGAGGGACAGGGTCGCCCGGCGCCCTGAAGGCCGCAAATGGCGGACTGCCCGGCCAGGGGGAGATCGGGGAACCGAGCTCAGGGGTTGACAGCCAGGTCTCCCTGTTCGTAGGCCAGCTTGAGGGCCTGGAACAGCGTCCATTCGGGATGTTTTTCTTCAGCCCAGCGGATGCCGACCTCATAGGGAATCTTGCCGTTGCCTCGGATCGACAGCACGACCCCTTTTTTCAGGCCGTAAGAAACCCGGGCCCCCGTTTTGAGTTCAAACGGGGGCCGGATGATTTCTTCAGTCTCGACGACATCTTTGGCGTCGCTGCTCTCTTCAACGGCTTCTCCGGCGGACGGCTCTTCAATCTGTGCCGCTTCTTCGGAGCTCTCCGGCTCTTGTGCTTGAGGAGTTTCCTCTTCTTGAGACATGGGTATGTCCAAATCACCGGAGACGAGCAGCCGTCTCAGCAGCTTTTAGTTGCCGCCACCGGCATCATCGCCGCCACCGGCATCATCGCCGCCACCGGCATCATCGCCGCCGCCGGCATCATCGCCGCCGCCGGCATCATCGCCGCCGCCGGCATCATCGCCGCCGCCGGCATCATCGCCGCCGCCGGCATCATCGCCGCCGCCGGC
>JAKUSY010000459.1 GCA_022451445.1 Planctomycetota bacterium | reverse complement strand
GATGTCGGCCGCGGGCTCCACCCTGGCGGCCCGCAATCCCGTGCCGGCGGTCCCGCCCAGCGAGCGGGTTAGGATTGCCGGGATCGGCTCCGGCGGCCGGGGCTCGAGCCTCGTCTCCGGTTTTCTCGACCACAAGGAGGTTGAGATCGCGGCGATCTGCGACCTCGATCCATCCCGCGGGGGCTCCCTCGTCAAGCATTGCGAGAGGCGCCAGGGAAAGAAGCCCGCGCGTATTCTCGAGTACCGCAAGGTGCTCGATGACAAGAACATCGACGCCGTCATCAACGCCCCCCCGGATCACTGGCACGGTCCGCTGACAGTTTTTTCCTGCCAGGCAGGCAAGGACGTCTACGTCGAGAAGCCGCCCTCTCACAATGTCTGGGAGGGCCGCAAGATGGTCGAGGCGGCGCGCCGCTACAAGCGCATCGTCCAGGTCGGCACCCAGAACCGCAGTGCGCCCTACGTTCACAAGGCGCTCGAATACATCCGTGGCGGCGGGATCGGCGACATCAGGGTCTGCAAGGTTTTCAATATGAAGAACGGCGGGCCCTACAGGGAGCCCCCGGCGGGCACCAGGCCCAGGGGGGTTGATTACAATACCTGGCTCGGGGCCGCTCCCCTGCGGACCTTCAGCCGGGCCCATTTCCACGGCAGCTGGCACAAGTACTGGGCATATTCCGGCGGCGACATGGCCGACTGCGGCGTCCACCAGCTCGACATCGCGCGCTGGCTCTGCGGGGTCGACTATCCCTCGGCCGTTCACGCCTCCGGCGGCAACCTCGTCCACAAGGATGACAGCGAGGTTCCCGACACCCAGATCGTCACCTACGAATTCGAGAAGATGCTGATGACCTTCGAGCTGACGCATTGGGCGCCCTATATGCGCAAGACCAACGGCCAGACCCGAAACGGCAGCGTCCATCCCTTCTGGCCCCAGAACGCCACCCGTATCGAATTCTACGGCACGAAACAGCTGATGATCCTCGGCCGCCACGGCGGCGGCTGGCAGGTCTTCACCGGCGATGGCAAGGTCGTCGAGCAATTGTACGGCCGCTTCCCGGACCCCCCGCACAAGGAGAACTTCATCCGGTGCATCAAGAACCGGAAGCTGCCCAACGCCGACATCGAGGAGGGCCATCGAAGCGCCGTTCTCGTCCACCTCGGCAATATCGCCTACCGGGTGGGAGGCCGCAAGCTCCGGTTCGACAGGACCACCGAGACCTTCCGGGGCGACAAGGATGCCAACGCGCTCATCAAGAGAGAGTATCGCGCGCCCTTCGTGATTCCCGAGAAGGTATGATTCCCGGCAAGGAGCCGCGCAGCTGAGCATGTCGCGCACCACAGATGTCAGCGTCAAGGGGGCCGCTCTCTACTACCTGCCGGTAGAGACGCGGGTGCCGCTCAAGTTCGGGCCGGAGACCCTCTTGAGTGTAACCTGCGCCCGGGTCGAGTTGACAGTCGCCGATGGCTCCGGCCGTACGGCGACCGGCTGGGGCGAGACGCCGCTGAGCGTTCAGTGGGTCTGGCCGAGCGCGCTGTCCTACGGCGAGCGCCATGCGGCGCTGAAAGAGTTCACCGAATTGCTGGCGGAGAGATGGGCGGAATATCCCGGTAGCGGCCATCCGATGGAACTCGGCAGGGATTTCCAGCAGGAGGTGCTGGTCCCGGAGCTTCAGTCCTTCAACGAGGCGAGGGGAGACTCCGAGGCCATGCCCTGGCTCGCGGCGCTGGTCTGCTGCTCGCTCTTTGACCTGGCACTTCACGATGCCTACGGCGTCCTGCACGAAATCGACGTCTACAAGACCTACAACGGCGACTTCATGAGCCGGGACCTGTCGGATTTCCTGGTCGACGCGGACGGGTCGAAGGCCGTTTTCGAGGGAAAATATCCGGCTGATTACCTCGTCGCCGAGAGACCATCGAGCTTGCCGGCCTGGCACCTCGTGGGCGGCAAAGACCTGCTCGATGCCGCCGAGCTCGATGGTTCCGAGCCCGATGACGGCTACCCGGTGCTGCTGGCGGACTGGATCGAGCGCGATGGCCTGAGCTGTCTGAAGGTCAAGCTGCGCGGCGACGACGCTGCCTGGGACTACGACCGCCTGGTGAGCGTCGGGCGGCTCGCCCTCGCAGGGAGCTGCCCCTGGCTCACCACCGACTTCAACTGCACGGTCGAGGAGCCGCGCTACGTGAACGAGATTCTCGACAGGCTCGCTGCCGAGCAGGCGGAGATCTTCGACATGATTCTCTACGTCGAGCAGCCCTTCCCCTACGATCTCGAGAAATACAGCATCGACGTGCGCAGCGTCTCGGAGCGCAAGCCCCTCTTCATGGATGAGAGCGCCCACGACTGGGAGCTCGTCGCCCGCGGCCGTGAGCTCGGCTGGACGGGAGTGGCGCTGAAGACCTGCAAGACCCAGACCGGGGCGCTCCTGAGCCTGTGCTGGGCGAAGCAGCACGGCATGGATCTGATGGTGCAGGATCTGACCAATCCCATGCTCGCCCAGGTTCCCCATGTGTTGCTGGCCGCCCACGCCGGCACCATCATGGGGGTCGAGACCAACGCGATGCAGTTCTACCCGGAGGCGTCGCTGGCCGAGGCGGCGGTTCATCCGGGGCTCTATACCCGCCGCGGGGGCGAGGTGGAGCTCTCGACCCTCGAGGGGCCGGGCTTCGGTTACGGTGTCGAGCGGATCGCCCGGGAGCTGCCGGAGCCCATGGCGCGTTACGGGTGATGGTTCGCTGCTCGAAGGCCATCTCGGCGGGCCCCATCTTGAATTTTCGGGGATAGTCGGCGACAATGGTTCATCCGCGGTTACGCCCCCTATCCATTTTGAGACTGGTTGAATATGACGACAGGTACTGATGACTCCGGCTGCAAGATCTCGCGCTACAAGGACCACGAGTACGAGGTTCCGGACAAGACGCTTGTCTGGCAGCTGACCGGCAAGGGCTTTGAGAGCTTCCATCTCGAGGAGATCGACGTTCCGGTCATGGGACCGAAGGACATCCTCTTTCGCTCCGATTCCAACGGGATCTGCTTCTCCGATGTGAAGATCGTCAACACCGGCCCGGACCATCCCCGGCTCGAGGGCTACGACATGGTCCGCGACAAGGTCGGTCCCGGCCACGAGATCTCCATCACGGGGGGGGGTGTCGGCGAGGAGGCCCAGGAGAAATTCCAGGTCGGCGAACGCTACATCGTGCAGGCCGACATGCTCGAGTACAACACGGCGGTGGGCTACGCGATCTGGGGCGGCATGATCCAGTACGGCGTCTTTGACGAGCGGGTGCAGGAGTACCTCATCAAGATCGAGGAGGACATCG
>JAKUSY010000458.1 GCA_022451445.1 Planctomycetota bacterium | reverse complement strand
TCGCCGTGGTAGTGGAACCAGGTATGCAGCTGGAGCTGGGCCTGGAGGCCGCAGGGACAGGCAACGTGAAGCGCCGCGAACAGGGCGAATGTGTAGAAAAAAAATCTGCCGGCTCTGATGATGACCATTTTTGGGTTGTACACGCTCCCATCCGCTGCATCAATCCCTGTTTGCCGGAGAACCACTCCCTGTGGAGAACCTGTTCACTAGCTTCCTCTCAGGGCCTGGGATGGCTAAAATGCTGGCCGACACAGGAGGCGGCGCTCTGAATAACTTTTCCATGACTCGCATTTTTTCTCTCATCCTGCTGCTGGCGGCCGGAGGGCTGGACGCTGCTGATGCAGTCTCTCCTGTCGTTCCCGGACTGCAGAGGGACGGGCTCGATCAACGCGCCCGCGGGCTCGTTCTCATCGGCGAATTCGGATGCGTGGCCTGCCATCGGGCCGGGGACTTCAAGGCCGAGCTCAATTCGAGGCAAGCGCCCAATCTCCAGGGGGTAGCGGCGCGGATTAACCCTCGCTATCTCGAAGCCTTCCTGTTGGCCCCGCATAAAGTAAAGCCCGGCACCAGGATGCCGGATATTTTCCGGGGAATGGCGCAGAGCTGGTTTCCGAAGCCCGTTTCAGGGGAAATAGCTGAGGCGTTGGCGCATTACCTGGTCTCTCTGCAGCCGGGATCCTTCAAAATGCAGGCGCCGGATCATGTGGCGGCTGCCGCGGGGGAGAAGCTCTTTCATTCGGTCGGCTGCGTGGCCTGCCATTCGCCGCGCAATGAGGCTGGCAAGCATCTCCTGGAGGCGAGCTCGGTCTCGCTGGCGGGGGTGGAAAAGAAATACAGCGTCGAGTCCCTGGCGGCTTTCCTGGAGGCTCCTCACGAGGCGCGCCCATCTGGCCGTATGCCGGACCTGCATCTCGACTCCATCGAGGCCTGGCAACTGGCGAACTATCTCTGCCGGGAGGCCAAGGTGCCTGCCTCGCTTCGCTATACGCTCTATCTCGATGACATGGATGACGGGATCGCGAAACTCCAAGGGAAGGAGCAGCGTGGGGGGATCGCGTCGGGATTCGATCTCGGCGGATTTAAAAAATACCGTACAGATTTCGCCCTGCGCTTTGAGGGCTACTTCTTCCCGCCGGCACCTGGGGAGTACGCCTTTGAGCTGGCCTGTGACCAGGTCGGCACCCTGTCGGTCAACGGGGAGCCCCTGGTCTCACTCTCCGAAGGCGGCAGGGCGCGCAAGACGGTTCGCCTGGATGCCAGGTCGCAGAAGCTGGAGCTGGTCTACCTTCATGTCGACGGAGACCCCAAGCTCGAGCTGTTGTTGTCGGGGCCGGGAATCGAGAAGGGGCCGGTTTCGGCGGCGCTTCTGAGCTCGGAAAAGAAGCGCGCCGCCCCCCGGGAAAAGTTTTCCCTGGACGAAGAAAAAGCCAGGATGGGGAAGGTCTACTATGGCGGGCTCCTTTGCGCCAGGTGTCATGGCGGGGGCCCCGATGTGCAGACGAAGGAGTTCCCGGAGCTCTCCCGGCTGGACCCCGCGCGCGGCTGTCTCTCTCCTGCGGGCGGACGCGGGCCTTATTTCGCGCTAGGCAAGGCCCAGCGGGAGGACATTCGTGCGGCCCTGGCGACTCCCGCCTACAGGCCAGCCGGGGAGGAGAAAATTCGCCTGGAGCTGGCCCGCTTCAATTGTATCGGCTGCCACGAGAGAGGAGCTCTTGGCGGAGTGACCAGGGAGCGCAACGACTACTTCACCAGCGCCGATCCCAAGCTCGGGGAGCCCGGCCGGCTGCCGCCTCCGCTGACAGGCACCGGGGCTAAGCTGCAGCTTGACTGGCTGCGCAACACCATCGCCAACGGCCAGAGGATCAGGCCCTATGTGAAGGTCCGGATGCCGGCCTTCGGGGCTGAGAACGTCAGCGGCCTGGCGGAGCTCTTCGCCGCGGCCGACGAGGTGCCGGCCGTCGTGTTTGATCCGCTTCCAAAGGACAGGAAGAAGGCGCGGGTCGTGACGGACGTCGGTCACCGCATCGTCGGCGACAGGGGAATGAATTGCATCGCCTGCCATACCTTTCGAGGCAAGGGGACCTCGTCCATGGCATCTGTGGATATCGTCGAGTCGACCACGAAAAGGCTCAACAAGGACTGGTTCTATCACTACATGCTGGAGCCGGTCCGGTTTCGTCCGAACACCATCATGCCGGAATTCTTCGCCGGCGGGGTTTCGGTGCTTGGCGACCTCGCCGGCGGTGATCCGAAAAAACAGTTGAACGCCCTCTGGTATTATCTCGCCGAGGGGCGCAATACCCGCCAGCCCAGCGGCCTGGTCCGTCTCTCGATGGAGATCGTCGTCGCGGATGAGGCCGTGATGTTGCGCCGGAGCGTGCAGGATACAGGCAAGCGCGGCATCAGCGTGGGCTACCCGCTGAAGGTCAACCTCACCTTCGATGCCGAAAACGTCTGCCTCAACCAGCTCTGGCGCGGGAAGTTCATCGACCCGGGCGGGGTGTGGCGGGGCCAGGGCAGCGGTAACGCCCGGATCATTCCGCGCGAGAGGCTGAAGCTCGGACGGGGGGCTTCATTGCAGCGGCTTTCCGATGAGGATTCTCCCTGGCCGGCGGATACCAGCCGTTCGCTGGGCATCCGTTTCAAGGGCTACAGGCTCGATGAAAAAAGGCGGCCCACCTTCAGCTACGTTTACGGGGGAACCATCGTCAGCGACAAGCCGATGGACCTTCTCGATAAAAAAACCAACCGGGTGTACCTCGCCAGGACGATCAGGCTGGAAGGTGGTGAGCTGGCCGGCCTCTATTTCCGCGCGGCGGTTCACCAGGAGGTGACCGGGGAGAGGGATGGCTCGGTGACTGTCGGCAGGAAGGTGAACATCCGGGCCAGTGGATCCCTGCCCGGCGGAAAAAAAAAAGACCTGAAGTTCCTGGTTCGCCCCTCCGGGAAAGCCAGGGAGGCGGTGGTAGCAGTTGTGAATGAAGGCGGTGCCGCAGAGATCCTGCTCGAGTACCGCTGGCTGGAGGAAGAGAAATGAAACGCCTGTTCCTGTTGACCATTTTCTGTTGTTGCCTCGTTTCGCCACTGGAGGCTCAGCGCCTTGGAGGAGTCTGGGGGACGTCGAAGGCCGAGGAAGAGTTCTACCCGGTCAGGGACCTGCCGATCCCTCCCGAGCTGGCGCTGGAGGTCGGCAGCTTCACCCTGTTGCCCGATGGGCGCCTGGCGATCGGGACCCGCCGGGGAGAGATCCTGCTGATCAGGGGAGCCTTCGACAAGCGACCGAAATTGCGTGTGCAACGTTTCGCCGGCGGCCTCGATGAGGTG
>JAKUSY010000457.1 GCA_022451445.1 Planctomycetota bacterium | reverse complement strand
TTCCAATACCGCCCGGCTGCGGCGTGCGGGAAGGGGTCGCAGGCGCTGAAAGCCGGCCCCCGGATCGATCTCGCTCCCGGTTCGCCTCAGGCCAGCGGATCGTTGATCTCGTAGCCTGTTTCGGTGATTCGCGCGGTGACCGGGCTGCCCCTGCCGCTCTCGAGGTAGGCGTGGTTGCGTTCGGCTACATCGGCGGCCGCCTCTATGACGGCGATGCTCGAGCGCGAGGAGCTCGCTGTCGGGTAGGTGTTCTCCAGCTCCGCGGCGGTGGAGATTCCCAGGCTCACCACGATCGCCGCCTGGGTGATGGCCACGATCGAGTCCTTGCCGTAGCCGGCGTAGGCCGGGGGATCTGATCCGGGCCGGGCGATGTCGGCGGAGAAGTGAGGGTTGTAGGTCCGGCTGCCGACGCCGGTGATGGTCGCGCGAAGGCCCCGGTCCTGCTGGTCGAATTCCACCTTGCCGCGGGTCCCCGCGAGCTCCATCTCCTGGTTCACCGCGCCCTCGAATTCTTTCGGATTGATCCAGCTGTTGACGTAATAGACCCGCAGGCCATCGCGGTAGTCCACCGAGACCTGCATCGCATCGAAGGTGTCGATCCTGCGATCTCCTCCCTCGGAGTTCCAATTGGCCAGCAGGGCTTTCTGCCCGACTGCGTGTACCGATACGGGCTCCACCTCGAGGTAGTGGGCGAAGAGGTCGAGCCAGTGAATTCCCACGTAGCTGAACGGGTTGGAGTCCTCCGCCCATCTGAAGATCTCGGTGGATACCTCGAGCGGCTCCTCGAGGACGGCCCTGGCGTAGAGAAGCTTGCCGAGCTGCCCGGCGAGCTCTTCGAAGATGAACCGATGGCAGGGGTCGTAGCGCTTGTGCATGTCGACTCCGACCACGAGCCCCTTTTCCCGGGCGAGAGAGATGAGCTCGTCGGCCTGCTCGAGATGGAGGGTGAGCGGCTTCTCGACCATCACGTGGGCGCCCTGTTCAAGCGCGTGGAGTGTCGGGGCGTGGTGAAGGTGATCCGGCGTCGCGACGTAGAGAATGTCCACATCGTGCTTCTCGAAGATATCGACCCAGGGGGTCTCGCCGTGGAAGGGAGCCGGGGTGGCCCCCGGGATTTTTTCACTGTAGTCGGCGCAGAGGGTCTCGGCGGTTTCCGCTGTCCGGGTGCCGATGGCGACGAGCTTCAGCGAGACATCGCCGAGAGCCCGCGCCCGCTCATCCAGTCCGATCCTGCCGAGGTAGGGGGCGATGCCGCAGCGCTCGATATCTTCGATGGATCGAAGCACCACGTCGGAGCCGAACATACCGCCGCCGATGAGGGCGGCATTGAGAATTTTCTTGTTCTCCACGCTAGTTCAACTCTTCTGCCTCGGTGATTATCCGCAGTTAGTGTCTTGACCATCACGGCTCCGAGGCGAAAATATACGCCTTGCCAGTAACAGTCAATCAGGCCGCAGGATGCATGGCAACACGGAACTCGGTATTGAAAGCTGAACGCGGCAAACCCGAAGTAGAATCAAGGAGATTCGATGATGTCCAGGAACTGGAATCGCTACCTGCTCGGCAGCATGTTCATTCTTTTCGCAGTGGTGCTCAGTCTGGCCGGCTTGCCCGGCAGCGGTGAATCCACTCTCGATTTCCCGGCCGCCTATGGTGAGGCCCCCTGCTATACCCCCGTGGTGCCGATGGACGACCTGATGGATGCAGTGGATGACAATTTTGAAGAAATCTCGGACCAGCTCAAGGCCAAGAAGTACTCGAAGGCCATGAAAGCTGCCTACTATGTCGCCGAGTTTGCCAATGTCCTGCAGTTTCACACCAGTGAAGAGGTCAAGGGCGCCGCGAATATGAAGAAATGGAAAACCATCGCCGTGGCGATTCGCGACGATATGCAGAAGGTGGCGCTGACGATCAAGAAAAAGGATGTCGCGGGAGCCAAGAAGCTGCTCGGCGCCGTCGAGAAGACCTGTGAAACCTGCCACGATATGCGCGAAGACTGAAAGTCACGCGCGGGTGCCGGAGGCCGGGCGAGAGGCCGGCCTCCTCCAGCCGGGAGGACAGTTATGGCACATTCAGCCCTGGGCGTCTGCAGCTGGTCGCTGCAGGTAAGCAATATTCCCGACCTGGCGCGCCTGAGCGCCGAGGTGGGCGCCGAGGTGGTCCAGGTAGGAATCGGAGACCCGACACATGGCGCCTGGGATGAGGGGGCTGACTTCGTCGAGGCCCTGCAGGCGTCCGGTCTCGAGCTCAGCGGGACCATGATCGGCTTTCCGGGAGAGGACTATACCTCTCCCGCGACGATCCGGGAAACCGGGGGGTTCGGCGATCCGGCTCTCCGGGCCGGGCGCCTCGAGATCTTCCGCTATGCCGTCGACAAGACAGCGGAGCTCGGTCTTCAATGTCTCTGCAGTCACGCTGGTTTTATCCCGGAAGAGGATGGACCGGAACGATCGAGCTTCCTTGACTGCATCGCCGAGGCGGCCCAGTACGCCGGGGACAAGGATGTCCTCTTCACCATGGAGACCGGCCAGGAGACCGCGGCCCTGTTGCGGCGGACCCTTGACGAGCTGAGGCTGCCTTCGCTTCGCGTCAATTTCGATCCCGCCAATATGATTCTCTACGATATGGGAGATCCGATCGAGGCCATCGAGATTCTCGGTCCGGATATCGCCCACGTCCACGCCAAGGATGCGAATCCTCCGCAGACGAGTGGAGAGTGGGGGGAGGAGGTCCCTCTCGGGGATGGTTCCGTCGGGATGGCCGCCTTCGCCGAGGCTCTCGCCAAGGCGGGCTATCGCGGTCCGCTGGTTGTTGAGCGTGAGGTGGGAGACCAGGCGGAGCGGATCGCGGCCATCAAGCACGGGATCTCCGTGCTTCGGGAGCTGACCTGAGGGGCCCCGGAGGCGGGTCTTTGCGCCGTCTTCCCCGGACCATTATCCGGACGGTGGATTGCCGGAGCGGAGCGCTTTCTATACAATGCCTCGCCAATCCGGGCGGTTAGGGCCTCCTGGAGAGCCGCAGTGACAAGACAGGTGATTAAAGAGATGAATATCCTCCCCCTGGCGAAGGAATTAAACACGGTCCTCGAGTCCGAAGCTCCGGCGGTTCTCGATATGTTGTCCGGCCTCGGAAAGAGGCTCTATTTCCCCAAGGGGATTATCAGCCAGGGGGCGGAGGCGAAGGCTAAGGCTGACCGCTTCAACGCCACCATCGGAATCGCCACCGAGGGTGGCGTCCCGATGCATCTCGAGAGCATGAGCCGGCTCTTTGACATGGAGCCGGGGGAGGTTTTTCCGTACGCGCCCACTGCCGGGCGACCCGATCTCAGG
>JAKUSY010000456.1 GCA_022451445.1 Planctomycetota bacterium | reverse complement strand
AAAACCCCGTACCCGAGAAGCCGTTGGCCGATGCCGGAGAAGAGACGGCCCAGGTTCCGTTGACGTCCTGAATTGGTCCGCGCTGCCAGGTGGTGGCGACCTTGAACAGCCGCAGCTTGGGATTGCCCGCGGCAGCCAGCTCTTTCTTGTAGTTGAGAACGCCCTTCCACCAGCTCGCTCCCGGGGCCATGGGAACCTCCATGTTCGATTGCCCCGAGCAGAGCCAGACCTCTCCGACCATCACGTTGCTGAAGGTGACGGTGCTGCTGCCCAGCACAGCCATCACGTACGGCCCGCCCGCCTTGAGCACCGGCAGCTCGAGCTTCCACCTGCCGCCGCTGTCAACAGCAGTGGCGACCTTGATGTCGAGCTCCTTGCCGGTCAGCTTGACAGTGACGCTCTCCCCGGCCCCGCCCCAGCCCCAGACCGGCAGCTTTCTTCCGCGCTGAAGAACCATGTGGTTGCCGAAGATTCGCGGCAGGCGGACATCGGCATTGGCCGCGGTTTCCGCCAGAACCATCACGGAAACGATAAAGAATGCGCGCAGACTATTGCCGTGCGTGAAAATCTTCATGTGGAAGTCTCCTGGTAAAATCCAAGGCTGCTTCTCTCCGGGATTCAACTGAAAGGTTAATTCATAGACCGGACAGGGAGCAAGAGAAGAAGCCTCCCGCATTGTCGCCGGTTTCCGTGAACATGGAAGCCTTCTTCCCTTGGCCCCCGAGCCGCCTTGCTATAGACTTCCCCTGAGTAGCCTGAGCGGTCTTTCCCCAGCCACCTTAGCCGAGGAGAAAACGGATGAATCGACACGATCCCGGAACCACACGCCGGCGATTTCTGAAGACATCGGTGGCGGCGATGGCCTCCGTCACCATCGTCAAGCCCCACGTGCTCGGCGGCCCGAGCCACGTCCCCCCGAGCGAGACCCTCGGCGGAGCTCTGATCGGAGTGGGCGGGCGCGGGCCCGGGACCTACAACGACCTCAGCCGCAAACACAAGCTCAATGTCGTCAAGCTGGCCGAATGCGACGTGAAATGGGTCGGCAAGGCGGACAATAAGAAACGCTACACGGATTTCCGCCGCGTTCTCGAGCGCAAGGACATCGATGTGGTAGCCATAGCGACCCCGCCCCACTGGCACGCCCTGATCTCCATCGCCGCGATGGAGGCCGGCAAGGACGTGGTCAGCGAAAAACCCATGACCCGGTTTATCGCCGAGGGAAGGGCTGTGGCGGACGCCGAGAAACGCTACGGCCGGGTCTACCAGGTCGGCACCTACGGCCGCTTCGGTAAACAGGGAGATGCCGGCGCCCGCGCTCGCCGAAAGCTCATGAAGAGCGGCCTCCTCAAGGACTGCAAGGGTGTCCTCATCATGCATCGAGGCTACAAGGTCAAGCAGTGGAGCGGGCTCGTCAACACCCGGCCGCAGCAGGTACCCGACTGGCTCGACTGGGACATGTACCAGGGCCCCTGCGCCATGAAGCCCTTCCATCGCCATCGTTTCGGAGGCACGCACCGGGGCTATTGGGACTACGACGGCGGCGGGCTGGGAGACATGGGACAGCATTTCCTCGATCCCGTGACCTGGGAGTACGGTCTCGACCATACCTCCCCGTCGGAGATAACTCCCTACGCGCCGCCCGCCCACCCCGAGGCGGTCGGGATGTGGGGCTGGGTCGAGCTCAAATACGCCAATGGCTTCACCATCGTCCTCGAGAGCCGGGAGTGGGGAAAACGCTATGACCGAAAACAAAACCGTGACGTCAGTCTTAATGACCTGAGCCCTGATGGCCGAAAAAAGCTGGCCGGGATGCCCGAGCCTAAACGCCTGCTCGGTTTTGGCGAAGCGGTCGAGGCTCGCAAGCCCGCTGGCGGCAACGCCGAGGCCGCCCACCGGACGGTCACCATCATGCACCTGGCCAATATAGCGATCCGCATGGGACGCAAGATCCATTTCGACCCCGACACCGAGCAGATTGTCGGTGATGAGGAGGCCAACCGTCTGGTCAACCAGCCCATGCGAGCGCCCTGGCATCTCTGATGAAACAACCGCCCCTGCCCGAGCGGGCAGGTAAGGAACCTGGAACATGAAAAAACAAATCAACGTAACGGCAATCGTCGACAAGCTCCCTGATGCCGATCGTCCCGGCACTGAAAGCAAGTTCACGGGCCCGTCGCCTGATGAAGCGAAGAAGCTGGTAGGCTCCGTCCTCTCAGGAGGCCGCGAGGCGATCCTGGAGCTGGCGGAAATGATCCGTGACGCCAACGGCAAGGGGGAGAAAAACTTCAAGCCCGGCTACCTCCTGCACGCCATCGCCCTGCGCGTCGGAGACAAGGGCAGGGACAAGGAGAGACTGGTATTCACCGGGGCTCTGGCATCTCTCCTTGGCGGCGCCAATCCTCCCCCTGGAGCACAGGAGTACCTCCTGCGCGAGCTGCAATGCGCCGGCGGCCCTGAGGTCGTCAAGACGCTGGGAGGCCTGCTCGAGAAACCCGGCATCTGGGAGCATGCGTTGACCGCCCTGGTCTCCATCGAGACGGGAGCCGGTGAGCAATTGCGAAAGGCCCTTGTCGGAGCGAAGGGGCGCAGGCGGCTCGCGATCCTGCAGGCGCTTGGCAGCCTTCGTGATACGGACTCCACGGCCACCCTGGCCAGCGCCACCGAAGACAAGGATGAAAACACCCGCCTGGCGGCTGCCAGGAGCCTGGCGCGAATCGCCACGCCCGCCTGTATCGAGCCCGTGATCAAGGCCGCGCAGAAGGCGAAGGCCTGGGAGAAGATCCAGCTCAACAAGGCCGGCCTCCTGCTTGCCGAAAATCTTTCCTCGGCGGGAAACAAGGATAAGGCGCGCGAGACCTGCAACCTCCTGATCACCGCCAACCCGCAAGAAGATGCCCTCTACGTTCGAGAGGCGGCCGGGCGAATCATAGCCGGGCTCTGAGCCCCTCCGGCAGCGTCGGCGTATCTTGCCCCGGCTGGCACCACGTAGAGATGCTTACCCTAGCGGGCCGCATGGAGGGCCTCGCCGGTAGCCACCGGCGCGCCGGGATCGGACTTGGCCTTCATCCAGCGATCCAGCTCCCCACGCAGGCGCGCCAGGCGCCCAGCCTGCTCAGAAAGCCCGGCCGGGTTCTTCATCTCGTACCTGTCCGCCGCCGTATGGTAGAGCTGCTCCGCCGGTCTTTTCATATAGCGCTTCACCAGCTTGTAGGTATGCGCGTTGGCCCAGGTCTCCCGCACCCAGGTGGACCAGTAGGGGTTGTTGAGGCCGGCGTTGCCCTTCATGCCCATGAGGTTCTTCGCAATGTAAAGCTCTCCTGGGAGCAGGTTGC
>JAKUSY010000455.1 GCA_022451445.1 Planctomycetota bacterium | reverse complement strand
TAATACCGCCGGGGCTCAGGGCCTCTGGGGGAAATCGATCCCGGGGAGTCTTGGCATCGGGAAAATCCTGCGCGGGAAACCGGGCCGCCGACAGGTCGCGCAGAAAGAGGTCGTCGTTGTCCAGGTCAGCTCCGGGATTCGCCGCGGCATAGGCGCTGAAGTCCAGGACAGACCGATCGATCACCACGTGGAATCCCCCCACCCCGGCGGTCAGGGCGAACTCATCGGCACCGCTCCTGCGGTTCGGGTTGAGGGCGAAGCGAGTTGAATAATATTTCCTGGTCATGTCAGGCACCAGGTTGCCCTCTTCATCGGGCAACAGCATCCTGTACACCCGCCGTATATCTCCACCGTCACCATCGGCCAGCACGAGGCGGCACTCCCCCGGCTGAACCAGGAGATAGCCGGGGTCCGGCTCTCCATCGGTATCCCGGCCGAACAGCCAGGTCCCGAGGTTGTTGTCCCGGGCCGCGTTGCGCCCGACGAGTCCGAAATCGCTGATATCGATCGGCTCATCGCCGTAATTGTATATCTCGATCCAATCCGGCGTCCTCACCGCCAGATCATCCTGGCAGGTTTCGCAGACAAACTTCAGTGTCTCGATATTCCTGGGCTGGTACTCGTTGATCACCAGGCTGACACAGCCCCCTCCATAGGAGAAGCAGCGGCACAGACCCAACTCACCCAGCTCGTCGGCGACCATGAGCTTCCAGAGAATCGTCTTCTGTACGGGATTCCCCCTCTCATCCACGCCCCCGGGAAGCTCATCGGAGGGGGGAAGCAGGGCCTCGTAGGTGAGAACCCGAACCTCCTGGTTGCCGTAGCTCCCATCCGTCGTCTCCTGGGGACAGCCGCTCGGAGCGAGGTCTCCATCTCCTTCCCCTTGCGCCTGCGGGCCCCCGCACGAAACCTGGTCCACCAGGATGACAGCGGCCATACTCACGGCCGCCTCCGGCTCCCCGAAAAGAGCACGGCAGGTATCGGGATCCTGGTCGGCCACATCACAGCCGGGCCTCTCGATAAACTCCATCGATATATCCGGCAACGGAATATCAGGATCCGTAAGGATGGTAAATCTCACGCGAACCTGCTCATCGGATGGAGTGCACAAGCTCGGCTGGGGCTGGCCGCCGGCCGCGAAGCGCGGCTGGAGGGCGCCGTGGGGATTGTTGGCCAGGCCGGGGGTCGGAGCAAAAGACGTGGCTATCGAATCGGCCCCATCGGGAAAACGCGCCACGCTGGAATCGGCCGCAAGGTTACGGATCCCAATACGATCAAGCTGGCGGCCATTGGCGAAAAGAAAGACAGAATCACCCGCGGCATTGAGACCAAAATCCGCATGTAGCGGGGTCAGGAACACGTAGAGACTGTCCTGGCCTCCGATGGCCGCCTGGGCGGCCGCGAGATCATTGCCTCCGACCAGGGTAACCAGAACAAATCCGCCTGGCTCGATGGTCAGGTTGGCGGGAAACCGGTACTTCCTGGGCCTCTCGATATTGTCCGAGAGGGTATATCCCTCCAGGCGCAGAGGCTCCTCGTTGGGGTTGTAGATTTCCACCCAGTCCAGGGGAAGGCCGTTGATCTCGAAATCCGTGAACGACTCATTTCGAGCCATCACCTCGTTGATCAGCAGACGAGGCGGAATCGTCGATGAACGATCACATCCTGACAGGAATGCCAGGGCGAAAAGTATGAGACACAGGTACTTGTGCATTCGAGGAGACCTCCAGACGATACCCACTGGGCGCGTACCTTAAATCTTACCACGCTGCGGAAAATCTGTCCCCGGTGACAGGCCCCTGTAAACCTATACAGGAAAACGACCTCTGACGTGCATCAGGACGCCTCGAAGCCAGGTCGCTTTTACTCGGAACTTGGCGTCGAGCAGGACCAGGTCGGCCCTCTTTCCGGGGCTGATCGAGCCCAGGCGGCGCGAAACACCGGCGGCGCGCGCCGGGTTCTCCGTGCAATACCGAACGGCCTTCTCCAGGGGCTCCCCCGCCTCTTTCACCTGGACCTCGAGAGCCCGCTCGAGCGTCAGGGCGCTGCCGGCAAGGGTGCCGTTTTTCTGCCGGACCACTCCGTCTCGCAGAAGCACTCCGGCGCCCGCGAAACGATAGCGTCCATCGTCGAGACCACAGGCCTGGATGGAATCACTGACCAGGATCACCCTGTCTTCATTCTTCAGGCGGTTGATGAGCTTCAGGGCCGGCGCCTGGACATGATGGCCATCGGAGATCACCTCCACCGAGACCCGCGGATCCTCGAGCAGGGCCGTGACCGCGCCCGGGGACCGGTGATGGAGCCCGTTCATCGCGTTGAAAAGATGCGTGGCGTAACGAACACCGCTGGAAATCGCTCCACGGGTTCCTTCGTAATCGGCATTGGAGTGCCCGAAAGCGGGCACGACCCCGTTTTTTCTGCAGAATCGGATCAGGCCCTTCCCGCCCTTCAACTCAGGCGCCAAGGTCATCGTGCGCACCAGGCCATCTCCGGCGGCCAGCAGCTGGCGAGCCTCTTTGAGCGATGGACTTCGAAAGTGATTCCTCGGCAAAGCGCCGGGACGCGCCGGGGAGACAAAAGGCCCCTCGAGGTGGATCCCGAAGGCGACCCCGAGTCCGTGCCCCTGGCGGATGAAGCCGCTGATCCTTTTAAGCACCTTCAGTGACTTCGCCCAGCTCGTCGGATAGAGGCTGACGAGGAGGGAGGTGACGCCATGGGAAAGATAATGAGCCATGGAGCGCTCGAATTCCCCGGTGGAAGCTTCAACAAAATCGACCCCGGCGGCCCCATGGGTATGGAGGTCGACAAAGCCCGGCGTGAGTGTAAACCCATCGAGGCTCAATCTCCCGCACCCGCTTCCCCGCGCCTTCTTTACGGCCTCGGCGCCGACGGCGACGATCCTGCCGCCGCTGATGAGCACCCCCGCTCTGCCGAGATCCTCCCCACCGCTGAGCACGCGGGCTCCGCGAAGCAGAAGGGTTTCTTTTTCGGGTAAGGATTTGATTCCAGCCATGATTGGCGCAAGATAACCCAATACCGAGGGGCGCTGCCATCTGCATTTTTAATGTTGCAGACCGTGGCGGTCCCGGGCAGTCTGAAAGCCTTCCCGAAGCGCAGCCACAGAACCCTGGAATACTGGATTTAAATCAGAACATGACCGAGCAGATCAAACCCATCGCACTTTTTGACATGGACGGAACCATCGCAGATTACGTCAGCGCCATGAAACGCGACATGGAGAGCCTGAGAAGTCCGGAGGAACCGGAAATTGATGAAGTCAACCTGTGGGATGAGACCATCGAACATATCAAGGCACGGAAGGAAACGATTGAA
>JAKUSY010000454.1 GCA_022451445.1 Planctomycetota bacterium | reverse complement strand
GTTTCAACGGCGAGATCATCGATCACTTCGATGGCCGCACCCTGAACCCCGGGCACGCGATCGAAGGCGCCTGGTTCATTCTGCAGGAGGGCAAGCTTCGTGGCGATGACGACCTGGTGAAGACAGGCTGCCGGATGCTCGACTGGAGCTGGGCGCGGGGTTGGGACGATGAACACGGTGGCATCCTGTATTTCGTCGCTCTCGAGGGTGGCCCGGTGCACGAGTACTGGCACGACATGAAGTTCTGGTGGCCGCAGGCCGAGGCCATTATCGCCACATTGCTCGCCTTTACCCTGACAGGCGACCCGAAGTACGCCGCCTGGCATCGCCAGGTCCACGACTGGGCCCACCGGCATTTCCCGGATCCCGAGGAAGGTGAGTGGTTCGGGTATCTCCACCGCGACGGCAGTATAAGCTCGACACTGAAAGGCAACCTCTGGAAAGGCCCCTTCCACATTCCACGCATGCAGCTTGTGTGCTGGCAATTGCTGGAAGGCCTGTCGCAATAGCACGATTCAATCGCGCCTGTGACTCCGGCCTCGCAAAGCTTCTCACTGGGGAGCAGAAGGCGCAGGCTCGAAGGTGCCCGTGGCACCCCCGCCTCCCTCCCCGCCGATCCTCTACCCCCCACCTTCTCCTTGCCCCCGCCCTTGCCCCCGCCCATGGCCTCGCATAGGCTGTTGGCTGTGTTTAAGTAATACATAGAGAGGGTATGGACATGAAACGCATTGTCGTATTCGCGCTGTTGGCGGTATGCGGTTTTTCCATCCCGGCTCGAATCCCCTTTTCGTGGTTGCTGGCTGAGGATTCGAAGAGGCGTTTGGCTGTTGATTTCATCGTGGGTGGCTACCTGCTGTCTGAGGGCGGTGACTGGAAAGCCGCAGAAAGTCCCCTGCGGGGGCCTTTCGGAATAGACTTTGATTCATCAGGAACGATGTACATTGTCGAATTATCCAGCGGCAGGCTTCACAAGCGCCCAGCACGGGGAGAATTGAAAACCCTTCGTAAGAGCCATGACAAAGGGTACTCCGGCGATGGCGGCCATGTCTCCAGGGCCGAGTTCAATGGACCACATAACTGCGTGGTCAGCGCAGACGACCATTTGCTGATTGCCGATAGCTGGAACCACTGTGTGCGCAGCGTCGATCTGAAAACACTTCGCACAGAGACGCTCGCGGGAACAGGAGCCAGCGGCTTCTTCGGCGATGGTGGTTCGGCCGGGCCTGCCAGGTTCAATTACATCATGTGCATTGAGCTCTCCCCTGACAGGAAAACGCTGCATATTGCCGACCTGAAGAATCGACGCATCCGCAATATGAACCTGCAAACGGGAAAGGTTCAGACTGTCGCAGGCAATGGAAGCAAGGCGGTTCCGAAAGATGGCGGCAGCGCCGGGAAAAGTCCATTAGTTGATCCGCGAGCGGTCGCCTCGGATGGATCAGGCAACCTGTATATCTTGGAGCGCAGTGGGAACGCATTGCGGGTGGTTCGTCCGGATGGGGCGATTTACACGGTCGCCGGTACCGGTAGAAAAGGATTTCGCGACGGCGACGCACTGCAGGCCCGATTCGGTTCGCCCAAGCACATTTGCTGTGACCCTGGAGGGAACGTCTACATAGCCGATGATGTGAACAAGGCGATTCGCAAGTACGATCCAAAGACCGGCCGGGTCTCAACCGTGCTGGGCCGGGGATTCGGTGACCCGAAGATTACGCTGGAACGTCCCCACGGCGTGCGCTGGCATGATGGGCGTCTGTATGTGGTTGACACCGGGCACAATCGAATCCTGCGAATCCTGCCGAGGTGAAAAAGAAGGGGGTTTCCACCTGGGAAACAGGCGCCCCTAAGCGATGCCCCGGGCGATAAGCAACCAGGGGGGCCAGAGGCTGGCTTTGTACCCTTTCACTGTGAAGGACCTTCGATGCGGTAGAGGTGCTTCTCGGTGCGGACGAACAGTGAATTTCCGGCGGCGGCCGGGCTGGCCATAAGACGCTCGTTGCCAAGAGCATTGTTCGCCAGGATCTCGTACTGTCGCGCCGCCTTGATCACAGTGCAGACCGCGTTCTCGTTGAAGAAGTAGATGCGGCCTCCGGCATGGAGCAGAGATGCCGAATAGTCGCCGTCGAGTCGTTTCTTCCAGACCAGCGTTCCCTTCCTGGCCTCGAGGCAGGAGGCGATGCCATCGTGGTTCACAACGAAGATGAGGTCGTCTACGAGCAGCGGCGAAGACCGCGGAGGCATGCCGCGTTTCTGCTTCCAGGCAATATGGCTTTCCGTTACGTCGCCCGCCCCACCCGGCTTGATGGCCCAGAGCTCGGGGCGATCATGATCCATAATCACGAAGACCATCCCGTGCCCGTAGACCGGACGCGGGGCGATCGACCAGCCTCGATGCCGAACCTTCCAGAGTTCTTTTCCGTTGGAGGGGTCGTAGGCTATCACAGCCTTGGCGGCGGGGCTTACAAGCTGCTTTCGGTTTTCCCAGGGAATGAGGGTCGGCGTGCAATAAGCCTTCCTCTGGTTGACCGCAACCTCGCTGTAGTCGACGGAGCGCTTTGTCTTCCACACGTTTTTTCCCGTGACCTTGTCGAGGGCGACCACATACTGGACGTCCCGTCCGTCCACGTTCATAACGAGCAGATTGCCCACGAGAAAGATGGAGCCGCCCGGTCCGGCGGCCGCCTCATGATCGCAATTCAGATCGCGGCGGGTCCAGAGGATGTCCCCAGTCCCGGAGTCCAGGCAGGCTGTTCCGTAGGTCCCGTAGTGGACGAAGACTCGTCCTTCCTCGATCACCGGTGTCGGCGAGGCATAGGAGTTGATCGCGGCGACACGTTGCGGCTTCTCGACATCGAAGATGTGGATGTCGTGAATGATCTTTCCCGATTCTCGATCCACACAGACGGCGAAGAGCCTGCGGCCGTTCTTTAGAGCCGTCGTCAGCCACACCTGGTTCTTCCAGATCACTGGCGAGGACCAACCGAGGTCGTGAATCGATGTTTTCCAGACGATGTTGTCTGTCTCGCCCCACTTCAGTGGAAGTTTACCCCCCGCGTGCCCGTCTCCGGTCGGTCCGCGAAACTGCGGCCAGTTGCCATCAGCCAGAAGAGGAGTGTTGAGGGTGATCAACAGGCACAAAAAAAATCGCATTTGTTCTCTCTTGTTCCAGGTGTCGAACAACGGCAGGCCCGTCGCGGATGCGCGGGGGTTGTAGCACGGCAGGAAGCCCATTGCTTTCCGGAGGCTCTTGCATAGAACACTGCGCTACCCCAACCACCCTAAGCGATGCCCCGGGCGATAAGCAACCAGGGGCCACCCTCTCCTTGCCCCCGCCCATGGCCTCGCATAGGCT
>JAKUSY010000453.1 GCA_022451445.1 Planctomycetota bacterium | reverse complement strand
TCTCGACCTTGACTCGATGACTCCCCTCGATGCGCTCAAGGCGCTCGCCGACCTCAAAGACAAGGTGCTCTGAGGAAACCGGCGCCCCGGGGAATCCAGCACGCCGGCTGAAGGCTACTTGCCTCCCTGCTCCCCCATTCGACACTCGAACTGCAGCTTCACGACCTCCCGAATGACCTGCTCGGCATCCCAGCGACGTTCGGGGTTGATCTGCAGCATTCCCTCCACGAGCTCCGCGAAGCCCCCGGGGAACCTCCCCAGCTCGCCGGGGGGAAGCCGCACTTTTTTCTTGCCGTAGGCATCCACGAGCGCCTTGCCCTTGAGAGCGGGAAACACCGCCTCCCCGCAGACCATCTCGTAGACGATAAGGCCCAGGGAGAAGATATCGGAGCGAGGCCCTCCGCGCTGGCCATCTCCGCGCTCAGGAGCGAGGTAGCGGGGGGTGCCGAGAGCGGGGCGCTGTCCGACAGGATAGCCGCGCTCCTCGTCAGCGGTGCGAAACGAGATCCCGAAATCGGCGATCTTGACGTTGGCACGGCTCTCTATCGCTCCCAGGTCACCGAGAATCTTGTACCAATTACCATCACGTCCGAACCAGCTCTTCAGAACACCGGTAACCTCCCGTCGAGGAACCTCTCTCCTGGCAAGCTCACGGTAGATTCGAAGAATCTCCTGGTACATCTCCCGGGCGAGATCCGCCTTGTAGACGTTCCGGGCCAGGTGGGCGCCCTCGAGATAGCACTGGACCGCCTTGGAATATTCCCGGCAGCCGCAATAGTGGGCGGCCCGCAGCTGGTAGAGGCCCGGCGACTCTGGAACCGGCACATCCTGCAGCAGCCGGGAGAGCTTCCGATGCAGCTGTCCGCGATCAGGCAGGGAAATCCTCTCCGCCATGTATCTCTGGAAGGCCACGTTGGTAAACCTGTACCAGGTCCTGCTCTCCTCGGTGAAGAAACCATCGGCAAGCAGCTGGCGTACGACAAAATAGAGCGAGGTCTCGTCGAGATCGTGCAGCCGGGCCAGGGTGTCAAAAAAGAAGCTCGGGCCGATGAAGGCCGCGTACTCGAGGACATGCCTCTCCACCCTTCCCGCCTGGCGGTACTTTTCGTACAGGTTCTTGCCCTCCTCGAGCTCGAGTTCGCGGAAATCAGGACGGTAGGAAACCGTCTTCGAGCCGGAGTTGACCGTGAGGATGCCCCGTTCGAAGAAGCTCCTGAGCAGGTCGAGCATCCTGGCTATATTTCCCTCGCTCAGGCGGTAGAGATCCTTCGAAAGATCGTTCCCCTGCAGGTATCCCCTGAAGAGCGCCTGCAGGTAGCGCTGGATCTGGTACCCGGTGAGCGGCCGGAGGTAGAGCTGCTTGAGCACCTTCTCGAGGGATGGCAGGAGAGTCTTGACCGAGTCGTTTTTTCGCATCTCCTCCGGCTCGATGCTGGCGATGATCGTGAGCGGCAGGTCTTCCATCTTCGAGGCCAGGTACGCCAGCAATTGGCAGGCAAGCGGCGAGGCCTTCCCCATATCCAGGACCCTCAGGATCGTCGGTTGCCCGGCCTCCTCGAACCAGCCCTTGAGCTCCTCGACCATTTCACGAAGGGTCGCGCGCGATGCGGATATCTTCGGGTTGAATTGCTCATAGAGCAGCGGCAGTCCCTCGATCCTGGAGCAGTCAAGCTCGAGGAATCTCATCCTGCCGGCGGGTTCTCCGGCCGAGGCGGCTACCCTCTTCTGCCGAAGCAGGAACTCGCTGATCAGCCTGCCCTTACCGGTACCGGCCTCTCCCTCGACGAGAATGAAGAAACCGTGCTCGGTCTTCATCCTGTCGAGATAGTACTCGAGGAAACGTTCCTCCGAGAGCCTCGAAAAGTACGGTGGATCATCGAGGATGGCCTCTGGGGGAACCTCCTGCCTGCCGACCCTCTTCTCGATCTCACGCCATAGCCCCGGATCCGATGACTTCGGCTCCCCCGCCGCCTCGACGGGAAGCTCCTCCTCCGTCTCGAACTCGAGTATTCCATCTCCCTCACCAGGCTCTCCCTCCCCCGCTCCTTCCACCGGAGCAGTCTCACCCTCGAGGAGAATATTCGCCGGCTTGATGTCACTGTGGACCACCCCCTGAAGATGCGCGGCGGAGAGGCCGCACGCCACCTGGCGAAGAATCTCGAGCACCTCGCTGGGCTCCATCCTGCCGCGCTTGAGCACCTGGTAGAGACTCTGGCCGCGGATGTTCTCCAAGGAGCTGAAGTGCTGCTCCTCCTCCACCCCGTGTTCGTAAATCCTGATGACGTTGGGATGATTGATTT
The DNA here is from genome assembly GCA_022451445.1 of Planctomycetota bacterium. Lineage (GTDB taxonomy): Bacteria > Planctomycetota > UBA8108 > UBA8108 > UBA8108 > UBA8108. The sequence continues at coordinate 1,052 of JAKUSY010000453.1, read as the reverse complement.
CGCGCGCCAGCACCGCCTCGCGGTGATGAAAATATTCGAGGAAGGCCTCTCGCCGGCCGATATTCTGGCGGATGAACTTGACGGCGACCTCATCCCCGCTCTCGAGATCGCGGGCCCTGTACACCGCCCCCATGCCCCCCTGGCCGAGCTTCTCCTCGAGCTCGAATCTCCCTACCTTCCTGGGAAGCACCTCGGGAAGAGAGCTGATGTCATACCCCCTGGCGGCCGGACTTCCCTCGCGAGCAAGCGTTCTGCTGAGGGGTTCGGTGGAAACTGAGTCCCTGGTCTCGGCGGCGGCCCCCGCAAAGAACTCGATCACCTCCGCGCCGATGCAGATCCGGTCCCCGCTTCGAAGCTGCGCTTCCTCGAGCAACGGCCTGCCGTTGAGAAGGGTGCCGTTGGTGCTCCCCATGTCCGAGAGAACGTAGTTTTCACCACGCTCCTCGATGAGTATGTGACAGCGGGAGATCCCCTTGGAATCAACCTTGAAATCAGCTTCATCGTCCCTTCCGAGAACGACCCTGGAGCTGAAGGAGAATTCCTCGATGGAACCATCCGCTTTCCTCCATAGTACCCGTGCCATACTCCGATTTTATGGAGTTGTTTCCCCGGAGGACAGTTTTTCAGGGCCGTGACGACAAGCTTCTTCAGCGATCACATTGTCCACATTCTCCGCCGAGAGGGGGACACGCCGGACGATGTCGTAATCTTCCATGCCCAGGACCTCTTTCATGCTGTCGGGAGGAGTACCCTCAACCCAGCCCTCGAGGGCGCGAAGGGCGCGGCCGTGGTTGGTTATTTTTCCAAGCACTTCCCGGGCAAAAAACAAGTCCCGGCCCCCCAGGGAAATCGGGATGGAGGCCCCGCGATCGTTATCGGATGTTCGCATGTTGTTTCTCCTGGTTTCAAGACCCCTCACCCGCAACGAAAATCCCCGAAAACCCTCCCCAGGGGCCGCTACAAGGCCTTTCATCGCCTGGCCAGCGAATCTGAAGCTCCAGGGGAATTCCCCAGCCGAAGAATATTATCATCCTCCGGGAAAACTGCCGCAC
>JAKUSY010000452.1 GCA_022451445.1 Planctomycetota bacterium | reverse complement strand
CCCGTGGCGGGGAATTCCTCCTCGGCGGCACGCGCCTGGCCCGCTTCCTGAGAAAAAAAGAATATGGCCGGCTCGAGCTGCTCTCGACGGCCTGGACCCCGGACGAAGCGAAGGGCAAGGGACGACTCATCGAAGCGGGAAAACGGCATTGGGATCGCAAGAAATTCTCCCGGGACTGTGGCGGTTGCCACGCGACGGGTTTCGATTCCTCAGAGCTGCGCTTCATGGACATCTCGATCGACTGCTACGCCTGCCACGGCGATGTCGACCGCTCACATGCCAACGATCCGAAGAGGGTCTTTCTCGCCGCCGGCCGCTCCGACAGCAAAAAGACCCTCAGCTCGGCCTGCGCCCAATGCCATGCCCGGGGAGGCCGCTCCCGCTCGACGAAGCTCCCCTTCCCGAACAATTTCATCGCTGGAAGAGATCTCTTCGTCGACTTCGAGGTCGACACCTCGCCCGGGGCACTGCGGAGCGCCTCGAAAACAGATCAACATATCCTCGAGAGCATACGGGACGTCTCGAGCGCGATGCCTGGCGCGCTCAGCTGTCTCGACTGCCACCAGGTCCACCCGGGCTCCACCCGCAAACACCGCAGGCTTTCACCCGGGGCCTATTGCGAGAGCTGCCACGGCAAAGGCAAGCCAGGGCGGGTGCAATGGAGCCGAGATGTGCATAATGAGACCTGCGGTTATTGAAACCTGACGGAGAGCGCCCGTTATGACTGAGCCCGAAAACGGCATCGACTACGAGACCTCACCCGGCGGCGAGCCTCTCGATGAGACCGACGTCAGCCTGCGCGCCTACCTCGCAAAACGCTCCGACGAACACCTGGCGGGCTACCGTGGGGAGTGGAGCGACGAGGAGGTCGTCGAATGGGACGGCAACTTCCGCAACGACGGCAACCTCATGCTGGTATGCTGCGAGCGGGACGTCGACATCGAGGAATTCCGGCGGGTGCTGGAGGAGCACCTCGCGCTGAGGGGCATCCAGCCCCCCTCCTGAGGCCGCCCGCCGTTCAGCCCAGGCGACAGATGGGTAAAAACGCCCCCGGCCGCAGCCGGGGGCCCCCCGCTTCTGACATCCTCCGGGCGAGCTGAAGCCGCCCGGCGGACCGCGCCAAGAGGCGCTCAAAATTCAATTACAGGAGCCTGGCGGCGTCTCGCAGCCGAGATCCGCTCTCCCCGTCGCCGACCCGCAATCCGGATAGGGCGCCGGGAGTCCCGGGCCGCCCGCGAAGAGATGGGTCAAGGTGAAGATCGAGTCCGTAATGTTGAGCTGGCCATCATCGTTGGAGTCCATCGATTCCATGCAGCCGGCCGCCGGCCCGCCCGCGAACTGGTGGGTCAGGCTGAAGATGGGATCGGAGAGATCGACGTTTCCATCCCCGTTGTCATCACCGCGCAGGAACATCGTCGCCGCCGGCTCCTTGCCTCCCCCCGGCTCCTCGTCACCGCAATCGGCCGGGCGGTAGATCACGTGCATGACCCAGTCGCCGCTGAGGCCGAGGGCGCAGGCATCGCTCCAGCCGCCCGGGATCGCCTTGACGACGTTCTTGCCCGGCTGGCAGCCATCGCCATCGTGAACCATGGACGCCGCGGTAAGCATCTCCGCGTTCGCGTCCATGAACTCCATGGTCACCGTAAAGGGCCCCGACTCGATCCGGACTCCGCCCTGCTCCTCGAGATCAAACTCGTTGATGAAGCCGTCGACAAAGGCTGGTCCCTCGAGAGTCGTCAGCCTCTCACCGGGATTCGGCAGGCCGTTCTCATAGACGTGCAGAGCCGACTGGAGAATATTCGGCGTATCTCCGAGCACCGAGCCCCAGGCGATCCCGATCCGGATGATCTCGATCGGATACTCCTCGGCCGGAACATCGAGCACGACGCCGGCCTCCTCCCCCGCCACGAAGCAGGGACACATGACCGTGCCGGCCCCCTCCGTATTGCTCAGGGGAAACTGGTCCTCGCACTGGCTCCAGGCCTGCCCCGATACCAGCACACAACAAACACTGACAACTAAACGGATACAGATTTTCTGTACCATCTTTCCTGCCCTCCCAACAACATGGGCCAGGCGGCGCGGGGATGCCAACCCTCTCAGCCCACTTATCTGCCCGACGGGTCAGCCGGAAACTTACATGCCCCTATCCGGCTCCCATAAAATCAATGCTAAGGATGCTTTTTCTGAGCGTCAAGAACTGAAAACCCGCAAGAAATGAAGTTTTCCGTCGATCCCCGAAGCGGCTGTTTTCAGGCAGAGACAGCTTGCTACGGCGACCTATAGACGGTTGAATTGACAGCGAGCTGGACGGGCTCTCGCCGGTCCCGTAACGGGCAGACCTGTTTTCAAGCTGGGGATTGGATTTTTTTCGGGGGATGGCAATGAGGTCTTTTCTACTCACCGCGATCGTACTGTTCACCCTGAGCGCACCGGGGACGCAGGCTGAGGCGCAAGAGGGCAGGCGCATCGTGGCCTACTACACGGCCTGGAGCATCTACGCGCGCAATTACTTCGTCACCGATATCGCGGCGCAGAAGCTGACCCACATCAACTACGCCTTCGCCAACATCGCAAACGGAGAGATCGCCCTGGGCGACCGCTGGGCCGACATCGAGAAGCCCTACCCGGGCGACTCCTGGGATGATCCGCTGCGGGGGAATTTCAACGCCCTGCTCACGCTCAAGGAGCGCCATCCCCACGTCAAGACGCTGATCTCCGTCGGCGGCTGGACCTGGTCCGGCAGGTTTTCCGACGCCGCCGTGAGCGAGGACTCGAGGAGACGCTTCGCCGCCTCCTGCGTCGACTTCATGACTCGCTACGGCTTCGACGGCGTCGACATCGACTGGGAGTACCCCGTCAGCGGAGGGCTCGCCTCGAACCGCACCCGCGAAGAAGACCGGGGGAATTTCACCCTGCTCCTGGCCGAACTCCGCCGGCAGATCGACGCGCGTGCCACCCGGGACAAGCGCCCCTACCTGCTGACCATCGCCGCGCCGGCCGGATCGGGAACCTACGCCAATATCGAGATCGACCGGATCCACCCCCTGCTCGACTGGATCAACCTGATGACCTACGACTTCAACGGAGGCTGGAGCGCCCGGACGGGCTTCAACGCCGGCCTGTTCGCCGCATCGGAAAACGAAAACAAGCTCCCCGGCTTCAACGCCGCCGCCGCGCTGCAGGCCTACCTTACAGCCGGGGTGCCGCCGGCGAAGCTGCAGATGGGCGTGCCGTCAGCCAGGAAGTTCCTCCTCAACACGACAGCCAACAACAAGGATCCATGCCAGTCTATCCTGCGCAACAACGAAATTTTGGCACTCCTGATGCTGCAACGAACGAGCGGCGTGCCACAGCTGCAG
>JAKUSY010000451.1 GCA_022451445.1 Planctomycetota bacterium | reverse complement strand
GCCCGGGAGCTGAGTGGGTGACTAAGCTCAGCAGGCTCGAGGACCCCTGGGGTTTTAGGTGCTTTTCCGGAGGGTACGCGGGTCCATGGCAACAAATCCAGCCGGGTGACTGGCTTGGTGTAGAACCTAATGGCCAGATCGGTGTCGAGATCTCGCCGCCCGAAGATGCGACGGAGGGGGGCCTCAGCATCGAGGTCTGCCGGAAGTCGGATAAGAGGGGGGCCGTGGTCGAGTTTGATTTCTCCGAGTCCGCTGCTGGAACTGGCTGCTACACGGTTGCCGGGAGTTGAAGAGGTATTCTGTCCAACGAAGCGTATCCTATCCTCAGCGCTCGGATTGCCGGGATCTTTTCGGCGAGGCTTCCTGGGCCGGCCGGGAGATCCCGGGCAATCCATTTTGCGGAGAGAGGAGAGCATGGAGAGAGAGGCCGGTTGCGAAGTTGCCGTTAATACGCACAAAGACGTTGCCGATGCTCAGGAAACGATTTTTTTTCAAACTGCTCGAACCCAGCCGGCGAGAGGAAGCTCCGGCCGGAGGACTCCGGCTGCGGCGGCGGCTGTCTTCGTGGGCGTCGCGGTGTGTAAATCTTTTGTGGCAATGACTTAGATTGACGATGGATATCAGGCTCACTCGGTGGACGGTGGAGCGGTCCCGGCGGGTCCCGGGTCGCTTTCGTTCGGCGAGTCCGAGATTAATCTTCAAAGTTGAGCCTGGGCTATAGCCTTGAAGGAGGCCTTTCGATTAAAATGCTTTTGTCGCTTCAACTCCTCGGGTCCTTTGAGAGTGTCGCGGCTGACTAAAATGAAGTTTTCTCAGTGCGAGGTCGGTCCAGCTTCCACTGAGGTTTGAAACTGGTGGACGAGGTCGTGGCTTTGCCGCGCCCTTGTCCTCTTTTTTTTACCTGCCGCCGTGCGTCCGACTACCAGTTCGACAGGGTCTCTTCAGCCAGCGCGAAGGAGGTCGTCAGGCCGTTGCCGCCGGTTGCCAGGACGATGCGGGTCGAGTCCGCCGGGTCCAGGATCATCTCTGCGTGTTGTGGGTGGCTCGAATAAACGGCGCTCCAGCGCTCGCTGATGTCTGGGCGGGGAAGCTCGACCAGGCCGCGGAGATAGCCGATGATCTTTTCGTCGATGCCGGGGTCAGCGCCCTCGGGAGGCGCCCAGGCATAGTGATGAGAGTCGCCGAGGATTACCTCCGCGTCGCCGTTCTGTGCGGCGAGCACGGTGATGCCCAGGAGATCGAGCTCTTCGTGCTCGGCGAGGATTCTCTTCTGTAGGAGAGGGTAGGAGGGGCAATCTCTGAAGGCCTGGTAGCGTCGGAAGGTGAGGCCGTCGGTCACCATCGCTCCCAGCTTCCAGGCCGCCGGCTGCGGAGCGGTCTTCATCATCTGGAGCTTGCAGCGGGTGATGCCGCTCTCCCTGAAGGTGGCTGGAAAGAGAGTCTCAAAGTCGGTTCCGCTGCAGATGAGCGCCCTGTCCGCATGGAACTTTCCGGCGGTGGTCTCGATCGATGGGGCCTCCGCCTGGTGGACCTCGGTTCCGAAATAGAAGCTGGTGTCGTGGTGCTCGCGCAGGAATGCGGTGAGGCGGCTGAGCGCCTGGGCCGGGTTGACGAGGATCTCCTGGCGGCTGTGCAGCGCGCCGAGAAGGCCCTCCTGCCGGACTCCGGGGGCGACCGTGGCGACCTCCGCGGGACTGAGAAGAACGCAATCGTAGCCCTCCTGGGCGGACGTCGGCAGGAACTCTGAGAGGACAGCCAGCTCTTCTTCGCGGCGGGCCAGGAGCAGTGAGCCGCAAGGGTCAGACCAGATCCCTGCCCCGGCGAAAAGCTCTCGCCAGGTCTCGAGACTGCGAAGCGCCCTGGCGCGGACGAGTCCGTGGTTCTGCCCGATTGGCCACAGCATGCCGAAGTTCCGTGCCGAGGCTCCTCGTGGCTTCTCATGCCGCTCGAATACAGCGGCGCGGAGTCCCTGGCGGCCGGCGGCGAGCGCATGGGCCAGCCCGACGATCCCGCCACCGACGATGACCAGGTCGTAGTGCTTTTTCTGAGGAGTGGACATTGTTAAACGAACCCCAAAAGCAGTTTACAACTCCCGCTTGAGCGGGTGGGGGCTATAAATGGGCAAAAAGTGGCGGCAGGCTGAAGGCGGGGGTAAGCTTCCTGCGCCGCCGCCCGTCGAGGGGGTTCCTCTCTCACGAAAGGAGCCTGGATTGCTTACTCAACCAAAGCCCGGCTGCGGCGACGTTCCCGCCCGCAGCCGCGGCCATATGACACTGTCGGTTGTCGTTCTCGGCCTGGTCGCCGCACTCTCTCTCGGCCTGGCCATTCCGGCGCAGGATGCCCTCAGCCAGTCCCCGCCTGCGAAGAGACCGGCCGGGGAGGCGCGCGCTGTAGGCCCCGGCGCAAAGGCGGACGCGGAACGCTGTCCCGCTCCGTGCTCAAACCGTGCAAGGGCGGTGCTGGTAAGCCCGGCGGATGTGATGAAGGGAGAGCTGATGATCGACTGCGCCTCCGTTCATTTCGGCGGCTTCATCCCCGGCTACGGCGGCTTTGAAATATTCGGTGTCGGCCAGAATGCCTGTCCCGCGGTGGAGACCTACATCCCCGCTCACTACGGTTCGATTCCGGCGCCCTGCAGAGATTGCGAGTGGCAGGATGGGGCCACCATCAGGGAGCGGGAAAATACCTGCAGCCAGGAGGTGAACTTCATCTTCTTCGCCATGCCCAATTGCGTGCGGGGAGAGTGGGTCAACACCTCCGAGCGGGTACGGACCTGCGGGAAGGAGACGATCTGCCATCGGGATGCCGAGGCCGGGCGGTCCCCGGAAGGAGTCCCGAGAGGGGGGAGGCCATGACTTTACCGCGAAAGAAACGCTGCTGGATGCTCATAGGCGTCTTTCTCCTGCTCGGTTTCCTTCCGGGTACGCCCTGCGTATTTTTCCAGGATTCCATCGAGCCGGGCTCGTTTCCCTCAGCGGCGAAGGTCGAGGTCTCCGGCCGTGCTCACCGCGATATTGGGGGGCCGGGAGAGCCTGCGAGGCGATGCCCGCCTCGGGAGCCGTGGCCGGAGTCTTTTCGCCAGTCGGCTGTCGGCGACGAAGGCGAGTCCGTGCCCGCGCGGGGCTCAGCCTCGCCGTCATCGCTGCCTCCACTGGCGGCTTCACTTGCCACTTCATTGGGCCTTGGCGGGGGGATTGAAGACATCGACTACCTGCTCGATCTCCTGGGGCCGGAGGCGGGCCGAGAGGAGGTCGCGCTCGCGGTGCGGCTGCTTGGCTACAACCGGGATCTCGGCCTCTTTCCCGCTGCGGTAGTCGACAGGATTCTCGGCGAGTCCGATTTCGCGAGGTGACGGGCGGGGGC
>JAKUSY010000450.1 GCA_022451445.1 Planctomycetota bacterium | reverse complement strand
CCCCCTCCCACCTTCCAGCCGGGGCAGGTCCCACCGGACCCAGTCCTCAGCAGCTCCCTCACCCCCCCCTCCCGCTGCAAGGTAGATAACGGACTCTTCCTCTCCGCCCGCGGGATCAGCCGGGGCCTCGAGAGCGACCGTCTCGATGACGGCATCCACCTCTTCCTGCCATTTCTTGTAATGCCCGACATTATTTATTCTCCACAGGCTCTTCTGCAGACCCTCGATGGTCGACTTCAGCGCGGCGAGGTCTCCCGGCTTCGAATCGCGCCATACCAGCTGCAGCCTGTCGATAACGGGAGAATCCGTTTTCGAGGTGAAAACCTTCCAGAGAGCCGAGAGGTACCTGGAGTTGAGTTTCTTTTCCCGGGCCAGGTCCTCAACAGCCGCCTGCGATCCGGCACCGCTTCGAAGCGCCAGCGTGGCCGCGAGGTAATCATCAAGAGGCACCTTCCCATCATCCGGAACATAGAGCCGGTAGAAGGCCCTGAGCTTGTCCTCCAGGGTATGCGACCACTCCAGCCGGTTCGTGCCATTGAAAAACTCCAGTCCCTCGGGGGTGAGCACGAGGTGGGAGGTGACCTCCCGGGCGGCATCGAGGTACTTGTTCAGCAGCGCCGGAGACAGGACCAGGGAGGCCCCGGTGTTCGCGAAGCCCTCGCCGGCGGCGCCATCGACTGGAAAATGCCTGGTGGGATCGAGCTCGAGCCCGGTCAGGTCTCGAATCGTATTGTTGTACTCCGTATTGTTCAGCCGCCTCAGGATCACCCTACCCGGATCACCCGCGCGCTCACGGGCCTCACCGACCAGCAGGGAGTCGATCCAGCCAAGCAGCCTCTTCTGCTCGGCCGCCGAGGGCTGGGGGCTCTTCTTCGGGGGCATCTCGTCGTTGACGAGCTGGTCGATCATCTTCTGCCAGGGCTTGAGATCCGCCCTGACCTCCGCCAGCCCCTTGAAGCGCTCCAGGTCGAGCTCGCCCTTGTGCTTCCGGGTAGAATGGCACTTGATACAATACTTTCCGACCAGCGGGAGGATCGCTTTCTCGTACTCCTTGCGGATGTTCGCCCAGTCCTCCCCGCTCCCCTCCGCAAAACTGGAGATCGCAAGGACCAGGGCGCAGACAGCCGGGATGGTAAGTAGCCGAGCGCTCATATGGACACCAGCTTCAGCGGGGTTGCTCAATTCCAGAGATGCTTCACCATCATCCCCCCCCACCCCTGAATATTCAATACCGGATCAGGCGTTTACCGGACGGGAGAAAGTTCCATTCGCAAGGTGAAACTGGCCGGACGCCTGCCGGTTCACTATACTGCCGGGACTACAGCGATCGGATGGAGAGCGCGGAGTGAAACACCTGAACTGGAACAGCCGAAACCTGACCCGGGGCTGGCAGCGGGGAGTGACGGCCTTCTTCTACGGTCTCGGCATGACCGAAGAGGACTTCGACAAGCCGCAGATCGGCATCGGCGTCCCTCTCCTCGAGGGCAATCTCTGCAACGTCCACGCCTACGAGCTCGCCAGCGAGATCCGGGAAAGCTGCCGGAGCGCGGGTATGGTAGGTTTCCCCTTCGGCGTGCCGGGGGTCAGCGACAACATCACCCAGGGAATGGAGGGAGGCAACGCCAGCCTCCCCTCGCGCAATATGATCGCCAACGCCGCCGAGTGCGTGGTCAGCGCCCATTCCTACGATGCCCTCGTCGGTCTCCACAATTGCGATAAGAACGGTCCGGGCTTCGCCATGGCGCTCGCGCGGCTCAACTATCCAGGCCTCGTCCTCAGCGGCGGCAGCATCCATCCCGGCCAGTACAAGAACAGGGACGTGACGATCCTTGACGTCTACGACTCCCAGGCCGCCGCGTCGGTCGGCGCCATCGAGCAGGAGGAGGCCGACGAGATCCTCCGGGTAGCCTGCCCCGGGCCCGGTGGCTGCGGGATCGCCGCCTCCTTCAATACCTGGGGAATCGCCCTCGAGGCGCTCGGCCTCTCGCCGCCCCAGAGTAGCTCCATCCCCGCCATCGATCCCCAGAAGAGCGAAGAATGCGGGCGAACCGGGGCCCTGGTCAGGAACCTCCTCGAGGAGGAGATCCGGCCGCGTGACATTCTCACAAAGACCGCCTTCAGAAACGCCGCCGCCGCGATCGCCGCCATCGGCGGCTCGACCAACGGCATGCTCCACCTGCTGGCCCTGGCGCGCGAGGCGCGAGTTGAGTTCAGCCTGCGCGACATCCAGCCCATCATGCGAGACACCCCTGTGCTCTGCGCCTTCGCCCCCCGCGGCCCGGGCACCATGGTGGACCTGCACCGCATCGGGGGAGCCTCGGTCCTCCTGAAGCACCTCCTGGATGCCGGCGTACTCGATGGAGGCGGCCTGACCGTCACCGGCTCGAAGCTTGCGGAAAACCTCGCCGATGCTCCTCCGCCACCGGAGGGCCAGGAGCTGATCGCTCCGGCTGACGCCCCCTTCAAGGCCTTCGCGGATATCCAGATCTGCTTCGGCAACCTCGCCCCGGACGGGATCGTCTTCAAGGTCTCCAGCATGGAGGAGACCAGCTTCCGGGGCCGGGCGGTCTGCTTCGATGACTCCAGGATGGTGGCAAAGGCGGTCGAGGACGGCCGCATCGGACCCGGAAGCATCATCGTCCTGCGCTACCTGGGACCGAGGGCCTCCGGCATGCCCGAGGTTCTCGTCGCCTCGGCCGCCCTCTCGGTACCCGAGCTCGATGGAAAGGTGGCGCTCGTATCCGACACCCGGATTTCCGGGGTGTCCCACGGGGCGATCGGCGTCCACTGCGCCCCCGAGGCGATCGCCGGCGGCCCCATCGCCCTGGTCGAGGACGGCGATGAGATCTCCTTCGAGTTGCTGGAAGGAGAGATCACCCTGCACGTCAGCGACGAGGAGCTCGCCGCCCGCCGGGATGCCTGGACTCCCCCCGAGCTCAAGCACAGCCGCGGCTACCTGGCTGACTTCGCCGCCACCGTCTCGCAGGCGGACTCCGGCTGCGTCAGCCACTGGGTTACCTGAGGAGAAACCGGCTCCCAGCGCTTCGACCTACGGGTACAACCTATAGCGAATCGGCTTACTGGTCGAACTGGGCGTCGAAGGCGATATCCGATCCCGGGAAGTCAACGGCGCGAACGAATTCGCAGGCTTCAGCGGCTCCGAACTCCCGGTCCATGCGGCTGTCCTCCCACTCGACCGAGAGAGGCCCGGGGTACTTGATATCGTTCAGGGCGACGATGATCTTCTCGAAGTCGATGTGGCCATGACCGAGGGAACGGAAATCCCAGAAACGCCGCGGATCGGCAAAGTCGGTATGGCCGCCGAACACGCCGACCGTCCCGTCGCCCGAATCCGACCATGCGTCCTT
>JAKUSY010000045.1 GCA_022451445.1 Planctomycetota bacterium | reverse complement strand
GGCGTGAAAGCCTTCGCGCCCAGGGAGCTCAGTCGAACCCGCCTCAGGCCATCGACTCCGGCGATACGTTCAAGAAGATCGACGAGGTCGAGGGGCGAATCGAGCTCGAGGCCGTAGTCCTGCAGGTGCACACCGGAGATAACCACCTCGATGTAGCCGTTGTCCACGAGTCTCCCGAGCTCATCGATCACGGCGCCGGGAGCGCGGCTCTTCGAGAGGCCTCGCAGGAAAGGAATGATACAGAAACTGCAATAATTATTGCAGCCGTCCTGGACCTTCACCGTCGCGCGGGTGCGATCCCCGAAACCCGATATGTGCAGATCGAAGATATCACTCAGCTCGGCGGGAATCTCCTCGCCTGGATTCCAGCATCCATCGAGAAATCGCCCCACCATCGGTTTCTCTTCATTGCCGCCGAGCAGGGCGACCTGGGGAATCCTGCTGATGGACTCCTTCTCCTGGTCACTGGAGCAACCAACCACCACGATCCGGGACTCGGGATTCGTCCGCGCCGCCCGCCGGATATACTTGCGGCTCTTAGCCCCGCTCTGCGCCGTCACCGAGCAGGTGTTCACGACATAGACATCCGCCGGCGCGGAGCTCTCGACCTCCTCATAGCCGAGGTCGAGAACCTCCCGGCGAATCGCCTCGGTCTCGTATTTGTTTATCTTGCCGCCGAGAGTAATAAACGCCGCCGTCTTGGTATCCATGGCCGGTAGATGGTCTCCGGGAAGCGATCTCAGTCAAGAGCTTTCTACCTGGCGGCGGCCCGCGTCCGCTTCAGGAGGGGAATTTCCCGCGCAACGCCTCCTCGACCCGGGGCGTGACAAAGGCCTCCAGCCTGCCGCCGCCGGCTGCGATTTCACGAACGAGGCTGGAGGAGATGAAAGAGGTCTCCGCCCCGGCCGGCAGGAAGACGGTGTCAATCCCTGATTGCGCGCAGCGGCGGTTCGAGAGCGCCATCGGCAATTCATACGCTGTATCGGCAGCCGCGCGCAGTCCCCGCAGGATCCACCGGGCGCCAAGCTCACTGGCAAACGAGGCCGTCAGTCCCTCGAAGGCGCTGAACTCCAGGACCCCGCTGCCGCCAAGATCGGCCGTCTCCGAACGCAGCAGCTCCAGCCTCTCCTCGGAGGTGAAAAGACAGCTCTTGTCCGGATTCGAGGCCACGGCGATATGGAGCACGTCGAAGAGCTCGCGGGCCCTCTCGATAACCTCGAGATGCCCTCGTGTCACGGGATCAAAACTCCCGGGGTAAACGGCTTTTGATTCTTCTCTCATTTCGCCCTCTACCATCTTGACCAGGAACGCGGGCCGGCTCCTGCAAACCCGACCGGCCGGAAATTAATCGAAAAGGTCTGGTTGTCATCTTCACCCGCATCGAAGGAATACTCAAAGAACAAAGCGTATCGATGAAAAACCCGACCGATGGTCAGGCTCAACTCGGAGTCCTTCTCACTCTGCAGATTCCTTGCCCAGTAGAATTGCGCCCGCCACTTCTCGTGCGGGTAGAAGGACAATAGGGTGTAGACAAAGCTGCTGTCCGGAACGCCGGGGTCGAGGGAGCCGGCGCTCACGTCTCCCAGCGTCGCCGAGAACAGCCCGGGCAGGAGCTCGGCCCGGATCGAGTTGTCCATACGCTCATCCCTGAATCCATCGTTGGGGTCAAGGGCGATCCAGGAACGCAATGAGAGGGAATCACTCGCCCGCAGGGTATGATCCAGGACCAGGAGCGAGAGCTCGTCGCCCTCGTTGTCCCGCACTTCATCCGGGTAGAAGACCAGGCTGACCTCGCTGTCGAGAAGGTGGCGCCTTCTGAAGGAAGACGGCTTCAGGGCCGTATTGCGGAGCCCCAGCAGCGGCCGTTCCACTTCGCCACCGCCCCTGTCATCGAACCTGGTGACCAGCGCCTGCCGCAGGGACAGGGAGAACCTCTGGGTGACATCGAAGGCATCGACCTCATCTACCTCGAAGGTCTCCGAAGGGGAGAGGTCGCTCGAAAAGATGTTCAGGTAGGAGACCTCGGGAACCACCAGATGCTTGAGGCTGTCAACCCCGAAGAGCTCCTGAAGCATCCCGCCGGACCCCGTCGGAAACGTCCTGGACCACTGCTGGCTGATGGTCATCCCGGAGCCGAAAGCCGTGCGGTCGGTGAAATCCCGGGCCGGATCGAGCACCTTCTCGTAGCCCGTATAGCGAGCGAAAGCGAAGGGACGGACCGCGAGGTATGGGTTCAGCCCGGTGACCGGATAAGACCAGCTGTTGGAGAGGTCCAGCCTTCCATGTCGCGGCTCGTCGGGAAGGTCAGCGTGTCGATGCCGGAGACTGGCGGCGGCAGCCCGCAGGTCCATATAGAAACCCGAATCTGAAATCGGCTGCTGATACCAGCTCAGCTCCAGCTCGGGAAGTCTCTCAACCGTCTCATCGAAATTGTTGACCTGGTATTTGTAGAGGGCGCTCACCTGCAGATTGTCTCCGTAATTGCCCCTCCACGACACGAGGCTCTCCTGTTCCTTCTCCTCTTTCGCCACCGCCTCGAAATACTCATTCAGAAAATTGCGGTCCGACTGCCCCGAGTACTCGATATCCAGGGGTCCGAATCCGGAAAACTCATGACGGTGGGCCAGGGAGCCCCAATAGCGACCGGGCTCGAGGATTGGCTCCGCCCCGAAACGATCCACTGATGCATCATCGTGAATGGAGAAATAACGCCCCTCCCCGTAATAACCCGCCCCTCGCGGCCCCAGTTGCCAGGACTCCCGGGCACCGGCCCTCCTGCCGTACTTCGCGATGGGCCCCCAACCGAATCCCCGCCGGGCCCGATGGGTGGTCTCGAATCCCAGCCTGGTATTCTCGAGGCCGGGACCGAGGACGGTAATTGAGGCAAGGGGGAGCTGGTCGAGAAAAAAGTTCATGTTCCATTCGGCTGAGCTGAAGAAACCGAATTTTGACGAGCTGCCGAAATCCACGGATCTCAAGGGAAGGTAATCCTGCCAGCGGGTATCCCAATGCGTGAGAGGAAGAGGAATGATCTTCTTCCCGAGAATCTCGAGACGAGCTCCGCTGAGATCCACCAGGTAGTGCGCCGGCTCACCATCGACAGCTCCGGCCCCTCCCCCCACCGGCCTGATGTCGGCGCTGTCCGCCGCCAGGGCGAGGTGAGGCTCGGCGTAATCACAGTTGCTCAGCTTGATCCCCTGGCCGGTAAAGCTCTCGAAATTCGTGGTGCGCAGAACATCGATGGAAAGCAGGACCTCCGCCTCGGCCCCTGTGCCAGCGGAAGCGCGGGGAGCAGAGGTGCCCCTCAGATCGCGCAATTCCATGCTGTTCATGATCCCCCGCAGGCCCGCGGCTGAGCTGCGAATCCTCGCCGCCCTTATTACCCCCAGGCCCTCGCGGTGATCGTAGTAAACGGAGGCCGCCTCGATCGTGCTGCCCTGATCGGGCAGCTCCAGGCGGACATTCCCATCAGCGAAAAAATAAAATCGCAGCTCATCCTTGTCGTTCCCTCCCCCGGGAGCTTCCGGATCAGTCTCGCCTTCCCCCTTGAAGACGCCCAATGCACGAATATAGAGCCGATCGCACATCAGGCGCATACGATTGGGGCCGATCGTGATCTCGCGCCTAACGTTTCCGAGAATGTAGCGGGAGATGTCGCCCGTCTTCTGGTTGATGTAGGTCTTGGTCCCGCTGTCGGCGACCCCGGAAAAATCCGTAAGCTGCGGCCAGACCTCATCGAGCAGGGCGGAATCCTCCTGCGCCCGCAACGAACACGTCAAAAAGGCGACGGCCGCAAAGATGAACTGGACACCTCTGAATGGGAAGCTGAAGGCTCTTCGTCTCAGCTTGAATCTCCTGCTGGCTCTCCTCACTGGGTGGGCCGTAGTCTTATGACCTCGGGCAGATTATACTCTTGTTAGGTAAAAGAAAAAGTAAGATAGGCTCCTCGGCTGTCGGCCCTATTCTCCCAAAGACCGGAATTTGCCCCTGTGGCAGGATTCTTGCTCAATATGGTGAAATAGAGCACAATGAAAACATCCATCATCCTGACCCTGTCATGAATAACATTAAGTCCTTTATTGGTATTTTGTTAGGTCATACTCCCCGAGATTTCAGGGGTACCGGGACCGGATTCCCGAAAGCAGCTGTTGCCGCCTGCCTGGCTATCGCTCTCTGCTCCTGTGTAAAGGAAGAACCGCCTTATTGCGACGGCCTGCGGAAAAAATCCGCGGAGGTATTTCAAGGTATCCCGGAAGACCTCAGGAGCCTGCAAACCAAGCAAGCCAATCAACTCGCCGCGTTGGTTGAAGAAGCCGTTATGGATTGCGAGAAATATCTCGCGGATTGCTCCACCGCCGCGGCCGAGGTCCACTTCTACCAGGCGAAATTCCTGCAGGTGCTCAGCTCCCGGGTGCGAACCCAGACCATCAATGAAATATCAGCCAAGGGCGACAAGTTCACCACCGAGGAACTCGACAGGAAGATGGGCCCCTTCTACCGCCGGATCGCATCCCACGCCGTCAAAGCGACTGACGGCCTCGCGCGTGAGTCCAGGCTGAAACCGCAGGCCATTGAAATCCGAGCCTGGTCGCATACCCTCCTCAAGGAGACACGCAAGGCGAAGGAGGATTACCTCCTCTTTCTCAAAACATATCCCGCCAGCCCCCGCAGCACCGTGCTCACCGCCGCCCTCGGACGGGTCCTCTCAACCCTCGGGGAATACGACGCGGGGATCAAGCTGATCGAAGAGAAGATGGCCGACCCCGAGGCCAACAGGAGCGCGGATTTCCCGACCCTTGGCGAGACCCGGTGGAAGCTGTACGAGGCGAAGGGAGATCCCGAGGGGCTCCTGCGCTCGGCGGAAAAAATTCTCAAAGACTACCGGCCACGCATCAAGAGCGATCAACACTCCGCGCAGACGAAGGAGGCCTACGCCCGCTACCTGGCCTTCAACGGTTTTCGCAAGGGCTACGCCCTCATGGCCCTGGGAAGGCTGGACGAAGCTCGCGTCGCCTTTGATGAACACCTGGATGAAATCAACCAGTTGCAGGAAGCCCTCGAGAAAAAAGGCCTCGCTCTGAAGCCCGCCATCAGCATCTACCGCCAGCGCTCGGAAAACGCCCAGGGCTTCCTCGATAAAATATCCCTGCGCCAGGCGCCGGCCGATTTCGATCTTGGAGAGATGTGGGTGACGGAGAAAAAGACCCGGCTGGCGGATTCAAACGGCAAGGTCATCGGCCTTCTCTTCCGCGGCGCCGACGACACCCGCTCAGCGACCTTCATGAACAACATCGCCCAGTTCGCCTCCGAGGACAACGACATCGAGCTCGTGTCGGTTCACTTTTTCAAAACCGCCAGGAACGTCGATGAACAGCTCGATGGCCTGCGCCATGAATTGGCTGGGATGGGCTATTCGGCCGCCGCCGGCTTCGATCCAGACCTCAAGGACAAGGGTCTTTTTCGAGCCTGGGGAGTCTATGTCGGAAGCGCCACCTTCCTCATCATCGACAAGCAGGGGCAGCCGGTCTGGTTCCAGCAGGATCCGCGGACCAGGGACTCCAACCTGGTCAAATCCATCCTGCTGAGAGTCCGCGATTCAGGATAATTATCTGCGGGACAGGCGCCAGGGTCCCATAATCACCAGGCCGCCGTCCGCGAGAACCCCGCCGGAAGCCTCCGTCCCAGATGAACCCGGCCCCCACTGCCCATCACCATCCGGATCGGGAGCGCCGTATCCCCTCCGGTCTTGAAGCGGGAGCGGCCTTCGCTCTCGGCACGGCCGCGCCGATGCACTACGCATCCCCCCTCCTGGCAGCCATCGCGACGGCGGCGCTGTGTCTCGCCGGAGGCCTGCTGAGACGCTGGCCTGCCCTGCCCACCGTCGCCAGGCCTCCAGCGGGGCGAGCAGCCTGGCTCTGTGCCATCTTCTGTCTCGGCTGGCTCGGCGCCGTACGAGCTCCAGGCCGCGAACCTGGAGCGACGGAGCCAGGAGAGAAAGATGCGCTGGCCGGGGCCGGGGAACCTATTGCCGGTACGATCAGGGGAGTCGTCGCGAACCTTCCCGTGCTTCGCCGGGCACTCTTTTCCCGCCATCCGGACAGATTGAAATACGCCGACTTCCAACTGGAGGAAACGGAAAGCGGCCGCGTTTTCCAGGTGAGGGCTGAAATCTCCGGGACGAAGCTGCCCACGGGGCTCGAGCCGGGAGCCCTCGTGAAGGTCCAGGGAAAGATCTACCCGCGCCCCGCAGCTCGAGAGGTTCCCCGAAGAAGACCGGCCGCAATCGTCATCAGGGCCTTGCCCGGCGGCCTGTCCATCCGGCCCGGCCCTCCTCCCGCCCCCGGACTTCGCCTTCGCTGGCGGGTACTGGAGCTCATCAACAGGATGTATTCCGACAGGGAGCAGGGGCTCTTCTGCGCCCTGATCGTCGGTGAAAAACGACTCCTGGACCAGGAGCTGCGTCTTCACTTCATCGAAACGGGGACCGCTCATTTCCTGGCCATCAGCGGACTGCATGTAGGCCTCGTGATGCTGCTTGCCATGCGGATTCCCTTTCCACGGAGGGGCAAAACCGCCCTTCGCCTCCTGGTCCTCGGAGTTTTCGTCCTGCTGAGCGGTGCCAACACTCCGGTACTCAGGGCGGCACTGATGATAGCTCTCCACCTGCTCCTGCAGGCTGCCGGAAGGATCCCGAAGACTCTCGACACACTCGGCTGGACACTGCTGGCGCTCCTGTCGCGGGACCCGACGAGCATCCATGATCCAGGTTTCCAGCTTTCCTTTGTCGCGACAACCGCGATTCTCGCCTCGCTCTCAACGCGAGCGAGAGAAACGAGAGAAAAAAGACTGCTGCTCATCCCATCCAAGCCGACCGGAAAACTACCGCTGATCACGCAGTCGGTGATCAGCGCCATACGAAGCTGCTTTTGGATCTCCCTGGTATCCACCGCGGTAACGGCCCCCCTTATCGCCACGTATTTCGGGCGGTTTCATCCTCTCTCCCCGCTGCTGTCTGTCTGCATCTACCCGCTGGTAGCCCTGAGCCTGGTTCTCGGCCTCGCCAGCGTGCTCATGGGTTTTCTATGGATCGAGCTCGGCTGCATCGCGGCGGAAGCGGCGGCTTTTTTCGCGCGCCTGCTCCAGGAGTTCCTCGCCTTCACACGAACAATCCCCGGGCACTGCCTCTACCTGCCGGCTCCGGACTTCACCCTCTCCCTGGTCTTCTACCTGCTGCTGGGAGCGGGGCTCTCCAGGAAGACCCGCACACCCGCGCTGCTGGTGTCGATCCTGGTCCTGCCGATCGTCCTGATCCTGAACCTCGTCCCCATCGATGGGGGCAACCTGAGGCTGACCCATATTGATACCCGCGCCGGATCCGCCGCCCTGCTGGAAATCCCCGCAAGCAAAAGCGCCTTCCTGGTGGATGCCTGCGGCAGCACCCCGGAGGCCAGCAGGCGACTGGTGAGCACATTGCTGAGAGCGGGTCACCGACGCATCGATGGCATCTTCCTTACCCACCCGCATGCCGACCACGCCGGCGCCCTGCCCTTGCTCTCACAGGTTGTAGATGTCGGCACGGTCTTCTGCTCCGCCCACTTCGAAAGAGATGAACGGGGAAAGAGGCTGCTGGAGGCAGCCCGGCGGGCAGGTGTCCGCATCAGCAAGGTCGGACGCGGAGATCTGCTCAAGCTCCCGGGCCCGCGGAAGAGCGCCCTGCGCATCCTGTACCCCGCTCGAGAGGAGCCCCTCGCGCTCAGCCGGAAGGCCAACGACATGTCCCTCTCCCTCGTTATCGAATCGAGTGGGAGACGAATCATCTGCCTCGGAGATCTTGAAGAGAGCGGGCTGGCCCGGCTTTTCACCACAGGGGAGGAGCTCGGCTCGGAGGTGCTTGTTCTCCCCCACCACGGAAGATCCAATAAGCTCTACGATGCTCTGCTGGAAAAGGTACGGCCCGAGCTCGTGGTAATCTCAGGCGATGGTCGGGGTGGAGGCGAGGCGACGCTGCAGCGGCTGGAACAGTCCGGGATCAAGGTCTATTCAACCTGGAGAGGAGGAGGAATCCTGAACGAATGGACCCGAGCCGGCATCAGGACAAGCTACCTTGGCCGCTGAGCAGCGGCGTGCTTTACGAGCTTTCTCACCAGCACCTTGTGCGCGGCGATCGCCCACGCCGAGGATATTCTCTGGACCGTAGCCAGGATGACGTAGCACAGGCCCGGCCAGAAGATGACCGGCGGGGAGACCTCCCGGAGGTAGGAATACACCAGCAGGGCGCAAAGGACAGCGCCGGCCAGCAGATGCGGCAACGCTCCGGGGCGGCCGCCAGCGGCGGTGTCCGCCTTCTCCATGAGGACCTTCTCCAGCGGGGTAAATTCTACTCGGCTCATTTTTTCACCTCTTCCAGCGTCTCATCCGTGGGTACCGGCCGTCTTGAAAAGCCTGGCTATGTTCCTCTTGTAGGGAGGCTCCAGCAGGCCCTGCTCGGTGATGAAGCCAGTAACGTAGCGCGCAGGGGTGACATCAAAGGCCGGATTGTACACGTCTACCCCCGGCGGGGAGGTCTTGACTCCAAAACCATCGATCACCTCGGCTGACGCTCGCTGCTCGATGGGTATTCCATCACCACTGGCAGTATGCGGAGCAAAGGTGGTGCTTGGAGCCGCTACGTAAAACGGGATGCCGTGCTCCCGGGCCAGGATGGCGACTCCGTAGGTCCCGATCTTATTGGCGACATCGCCGTTGGCGGCGATCCTGTCCGCGCCAACGACCACGCAATGAACCTGCCCCGTGCTCATCAGCGATGCGGCCGCGTTGTCGCACGCGACCGTGACATCGACCCCCGCCTCCATCAGCTCCCAGCTCGTCAGCCTCGCCCCCTGCAGGAGGGGCCGGGTCTCATCGGCGAAGACCCTGATCTTCTTTCCTGTTTCCACCGCGCTGTATACGACGGCCAGCGCCGTGCCCATTCCCCCGGTCGCCAGGGCTCCGGCATTGCAGTGGGTCAGCACGTTCCAGCCGCTTCGCAGCAATTTTCCTCCATGCTCACCGATCGCCCTGCAGAGCCGCTGGTCCTCCTCGTGAATTTCGCGTGCCTCATCGAGAAGGCCGCGCAGGAGCTCCCGGAAGGAGTACTCACCGCCGGCGAGCGCCCCGGCACGCGCGGCCATCCGGTCCAGAGACCAGAACAGGTTAACCGCGGTAGGCCTCGACGCAGCCAGGCGTTTTTTCACCCTCGCCAGGCTCCGCCTGAAGGCGGCAGCGGTGGCTGGAGCCTCCTCTCTCAACCCGAGAACCAGCCCGTAAGCCGCCGCGACACCGATCGCCGGGGCTCCACGCACCGCCAGCCGGCGGATGGCATCGATCACCACCGGCAGCTCACGGATACGAAGATATTTCACCCTCGCGGGAAGAAGCGTCTGGTCCAGCAGGGAGAGGTATCCCCCCGGCCCCCCGACCCAGCGCAGCGTGAGCGCAGTAACCTTAGAGCTCGCCCGGGTGGTTCGATCGCCCCGGGCCTTCCGGGATGACCGGGCGCTCATGAGAGCCCTTCACTCTCCAGACGTTCCTGGGCCCTGGAGTCCTTGGCTTCCACCTGCTCGACGAGGCGATCCTTGTAGGCCATCAACGCCTCGGCAAGACGATCATCGGAGAGAGCCAGCATCTGGACAGCCAGGATCGCCGCGTTTTGCGAACCGTTGACGGCGACGGTCGCGACCGGAACCCCGGGAGGCATCTGGACGGTTGAGTAGAGCGCGTCAACGCCATGCAGGGCGCCGTTTGCGATGGGGATACCGATAACCGGCAGGGTCGTCTTGGCGGCAAGGGCGCCCGCGAGATGCGCGGCCCCCCCGGCACCGCCGATGATCACCCGGAAGCCTTCATCCCTGGCGCTGGCCGCGAGGCCCAGGGCTTTTTCGGGCGAGCGGTGTACAGAGCAGACCCGCACCTCGTAGTCAACCTCGAATTCCTTCAGACACTTGAGCGCTCCCGCCATGACGTCAAGGTCCGAATCGCTCCCCATCAGAATCAAGACCTGCTTGTTCATCTCTATCTCGCCTCAACCTGTTTAGTCCGGATGTTCATGAGAAAACCGCCGACCACCGTCAGCTCCAATCCCTGCCCGTCAACAACTCGAATATCTCCCTATACTTAGAGGTCGTATAGGCCGTCACCTCTTCAGGCAGGTTCGGCGCCGGCGGGGTCTTGTCCCAATCAGTCGATAGGAGATGGTCGCGCACATACTGCTTATCAAACGAGATCTGTGATTTGCCGGGCTCGTAGAGATCCATCGGCCAGAACCTCGAGGAGTCGGGCGTCAGGACCTCATCGGCGAGAACGAGCTTGCCTGTGGAGGGCCGCACCCCCCACTCAAACTTGGTGTCGGCGATGATGATTCCCCGGGTACGGGCGTACTCGGCGGCCTTGAAGTAGACCTCGAGACTCTTCTGCTTCATCTCATCGGCGCGCTCCTGCCCCAGTATTTCAACCATGGTCTCGAACGGAATGTTCTCATCGTGCCCCTCCTCCTCCTTCGTCGAGGGCGTGAAGATCGGCTCCGGCAGCTGGCTGGAGTTGACGAGTCCCTCGGGAAGGGGGATCTTGCAGACCGTCCCATGCTCCTGGTATTCGGCCCAGCCGGAGCCCGCCAGGTATCCCCGGACGATGCATTCCACGGGCTGGATCTCGAGCTTCTCGACGATCATGAACCTGTCGCGAAGCTGGTCCGCCTGGGGCGCGCATTCCTCGGGAAGGTCCTCTACAGCAGCGGAGATGAGATGATTGTCGATACCGAGAAGGTCAAACCAGAACAGCGAGAGCTGGGTAAGAATACGCCCCTTGTCCTGGATACCTTCGTTCAGCACCACGTCAAATGCTGAAAGCCGGTCGGTCGCTACGATCAGGTATTTGTCGTCCAGGTCATAAAGGTCCCTGACCTTTCCCCTCCGCACCAGGTTCGCGCCCGGGATCTCTGATTCCCTGATTACCGAAGACGTTCCTTCAGCAGGACTCATTGCAACTCCTCGCTTATTTCATCACGAAAAAAACAAACCAACCGAGGACCTCACCACCGCTACCACGCGGATCCGCCTCAAGTGTTCGACAGGTTAATACTCCGGAGACTCTGAGCATAACAAAAAGCTATCGCCAAGGCATCCGTCACATCCTGTGGATATGGAGGCTCATCAAAATCCAGCAGGCGGGTCATCATCGCCTGGACCTGGGACTTCGAGGCCTGCCCGTTTCCAGTGACCGCTTTTTTCACCCTGGTGGCGGCATACTCCTCGATCTCCAGCTCATGGAGTGAGCCGACCAGCAATCCGATGCCCCGCGCCTCACCCACCTTCATGACGCTCTCAAAGCTCCTGCCGTGAAATATTTTTTCAAGCGCGAGCGCTCCCGGACGATGTTCCCTGACGATCTCATCGAGGGCCTCGTAGAGCTTGCGAAGCCTGCGGGAAATGGGAAGCTTCCTCCCGGCCGGCTGGAGGTGGATCGCCCCGTAGGAGACCACCGAGAGCTCCCCACCCGCGGCCGCATCGATGATCCCGTAGCCGGCGATGCGGGTTCCTGGGTCAAAACCAAGAATTCGAACGCTATCGGACATCAACGGCTTCTCTCCTGCGAAAGCTCTTCACTGCCGGGCGTGATTGTAACTGCCCTTTGCGTTCCTGCATAGACCCCAGGAGGCGCGGCAAACCCCCGCCCGGGCCCCTCTTCAATCGTGGTAGAGGGACTCCCTTCTTCGAAAGAGAACCTGTATGGGAATTTCCTCGAAATGAAGCGCCTCCCGCAAGGCGTTGGCAAGATAGCGTCGATAGTCGTTGGGAAAAGCCTTGGGCTCGTTGACAAATATCACGAAAACCGGCGGACAAACGGCGACCTGGGTGGCGTAGTAGATCTTCGCCATCCTGCTTTTCTTGGCTGGCGGCGGACGATGCTCGAGAATAGCCTTCATCACCCGGTTCAATTCACCCGTGCCGGCCCTTCCCGATGCGCGCTTGTAGAGACTCTGGGCCAGGTCGATAGCCGTCTGGGTGTTCCTCGAATCCCGGGCCGTGGTAAAAACGACGGGCGCGTAGATCATGCCGGGCATGCGATCGCTCAGGCAGTTCGCATAGGCCTCCGTCGCGATCTCCCCTCCCGAGAGGTCCCACTTATTCGCTACCAGGACACAGACCTTGTGAGCATGGGAAATCGTCTCCCCGAGCTTCTTGTCCGCCCGGGTCACCTCCTCGCTGGCGTCGAGGAGAAAGAGGACCACATCCGCCCTCCGGATGGCCCCCAGGGTCCGAACCTGGC
>JAKUSY010000449.1 GCA_022451445.1 Planctomycetota bacterium | reverse complement strand
GGAGTTGGCCGCATGGATATTTCACCGGCGGACGTCGAGCCATTTCATTAATCCTGGAGCCTTCGATGAGGGAAGCCGATCCCCTGAACCCCTGCCGGCTGCCGAAGCTGGCCGGCCTCTGCGGTCTTGCCGCTGTCGCGCTGTTTGCTTTCCTCTGCCTGGCACCCTGCGCCCGGACACAGGCCCAGGGGATTCCCGGGCTCGATATCCCGGCCCCCCAGGGGCTTGACCGCTACTTCCGCGAGGTGCAATTCCGTCGCGGCGATTTCAATACCGACAGGTCGGTCGATATCTCCGACGCCATCGCCACCTTCGTCTGGCTCTTTGCCGGAGGACAGGAGAGCACCTGTACGATCGCCGGGGACACCAACGGCGATTCAGCCGTCGACCTGAGCGACGGGGTATTCACCCTGGCCTACCTGTTCCGCGCCGGCGCCGAACCGGCCGCGCCGGGTCCTTTCGAGTGCGGGCTGGCCCCTGAGCCCGGCAAGCTCTCCTGCGAATCCTATCCGGGATGCTCTAACGACCTGCCGCTCATCACGCATGTGCTCAACCGCATCACCTTCGGACCGACCGAAGAGCTCCTGACGAGGATCCAGACCCGCGAGGACCTGCTCGCCTACATCGAGGAACAGCTCAACCCGCCCGGGAACTTCGACCAGGCCGAGGACGAGCCCGGGCTCGCCGCCATCGCCGAGAGCCTCGAGCTGGGCTTCAACGCCGACTATCTCGTGCCGAACAACCAGATCCAGCGCATGAACGCGCTGCTCCTGAGCGACGCGATCAACAGCCGATGGCAGCTGATGCAGGTTCTATCCCTGTTCTGGAACAACCACTTCCACACCCAGGTCTCGGCGCTGCGTGACAGCTTCTTCTCCAAGGACCAGCGCGGCGGCAGCGCCGGGGTTCCCCCCACCCGGCAGATGTTCAACGCGGCTGATTCGGATAATTCAGGCACCCTGGTCGAGGCTGAATGGAACTCCTTCCGCAGACCCAACAGGCACCCGGGAGCGATCCCCTGGGAACGATTCCCCAACAGGCTACGCACTGATGGCTTCCTCACCTATGAGGAATTCATCACGAAGAACCAGATCGGCTACTGGAAATACTACGGCCAGCGCGAACAGCGAGCCGTCGCGGTCGACATGGAATTGCGCGAGTACAATTTCTTCAGGAGAAACGCCTTCGGCGACTTCCGCGATCTCCTCGAAGGCTCGGCCAAGAGCGTCGCCCAGGTGATCTACCTCAACAACTTCGAGAACATCAACACCGAGCCGAACGAGAACTACGCCAGGGAGTACTTCGAGCTCTTCGCTCTCGGCGCCGACCAGGTCTACACCCAGCGCGATATCGAGGAATTGGCCAAGGTATTCACCGGCTGGACGGCCGGCTGGGTCCTTCGCGACAACTTCCCCGCCAACGACATCCTCTACATCCGCCGTCCGGGCAGGAGGCTCTACTCGATCAACGACCGCGAGACCGGCACGAACTACCGCTTCGCCACGACCGAGAACTGGGACGACGACACCTACACCTGGGCTTTCCACTTCGGTAATCCCGAGGCTGACAACAACCACGGCCATGTCTGGGGACGCAAGGACATCTTCCTGCCGCGCTACGGCGGTGTGGATTCGCTTGGAAACCCGGTGTCGCCGCTCTCGGCCCTGCAGATTCCCAACAACGCGAACAACCGCACGAATGCCGCCGCCATGGATGAATTCGACCAGGTCCTCGACAAGACTATCTCCCTGCGAGACTGCGCCAAGTATATCTGCACCAAGCTCATCCAGCTGCTGGTGACCGACGACATCTCCGACCTGCCCAAAACCGGCGGCATGCCGGATGACCTCGCGGCGCTCTTCAACGCCGTCGATCGCAACTCCGATGGCAGGCTCTCCGAGAGTGAATGGGCCGAGCCCACACCGGACCTGCCCAACGGCAGGCCCCCGCAGATTTTTGAAGATCTCGACTCGGCCGGCAACGGCACGGTCAGCAGGCTGGAATTCCGTGAACCCGACCTGCTGCTGGCCGCGATCGACGCATGGCGGGAATCAGAGGGCGATATCGGCGAGGTCCTGCGCGTAATCCTCTTCTCCGATGAATTCCTCAGCCTCAGGTTCTACCGGGCGAAGGTGAAGACTCCTATCGAGCTCGTGGCGAGCACGGTGCGGGCGCTCGGCGCCAGCCTGACCCTTCCACAGCTCCTCGACGCGACCGAGACCATTGAAAACGCCGGCATGGTGATGGTCGATTTCCCCGATCCGACCGGCGAGTCGGAGATGGGCTTCGACTGGATGCACACCGTCGGCCTGCTGAATCGCCTGGAATTCATCAACGACCTCGCCAACCCGCTCGCGGGAGACTCCGCGGGGACCTGGGATCCGAATGATTTCCGCCTCCGGTGGCAGCTCTTCACTCCGGAGCGAACTGTCAAGTTCTTCACCCTCCTCTTCTTCAACGGCGACATCATCGAGAACCACCGGGCGCTCTCTGAGAGCGCCTTCAACAGCCAGCGAGAGAGAAACAGGCGTATCTCGGCGACCGCCGCCTTCCTCCTCTCACTGCCGCAATTCCAGAAGCAATAAGGTCCCCGGGTAGCCGCTACCTGCCGGAGGACTCCGTGCGCCTCTTCAATGCCGCCGTGATGGCCGTGACGGCCTGCTTCGCGAGCGCCTTCGACCCGGCCGGGGTGAAATGAACATTGGCCGGACGCATGATCTCCTTCAGGCGGGGCATGCAGAAGGAGTACATGTCATCGATGGTGATCTTGCGCTCCTTCATAATCTTCGCGGCTACCTTATTGTACTTCGCCGAATCGCCCACAACCCTGCCCCTGGCGCCGGGGGGAACCGGCGTCGTTGACCTCCAGATAAGCCGGGCTCCTGTCTTCTCCAGGCGCGCGACCATGGTCTTGAGATGCTTCTCGTAGTCAGCTAGCGGCACCTGCTGATGGCTCCCCTCTCCCTTCGGGTCGGCAAGGTTCTGCCCCCTGGGACCGAGATACTTGAGATCGTGCAGGCCGAAGTTGAAGTGGATCACGTCCCACGGCTTGTCGCCGAGCCACTTGTCGAGCTCCTTGACACCCTTGGTGGTGGGACCGCAATTGGTCAGGGGACGATGCACGTTGGCCTTGCCCAGGAGCAGCTCCCCAACTCCAACCGTATAGCCGATCGAGATCGAGTCGCCGAGCAGCAGCACCCGCGGCAGCCCCGGCGTATCCTTCACCGGCTTCATGGCCGCGGGCACCCTCTTCTTCTTCGCCTTCTTTGCCTTGTTCTCGGGGTTGTCCTGCGCGCTCAGAGCTCCGGCAAGCAGGAGAGAAATTAAAAGAGCAGTCAGTTTCGTATTCATGGCGGCCTTTCGCGGCTTGG
>JAKUSY010000448.1 GCA_022451445.1 Planctomycetota bacterium | reverse complement strand
GACGATGGGCTCCTGAAGGTCAGCGACGCCGTCTTTACCCTGTCGTTTCTCTTCATTGGAGACGAGCTGCCGGAGTGCGTAGCCGCGGCCGACACCAATGATGACGGGACAGTCAACATCACCGACGTCATCAGGGCGTTGAATTACCTCTTCATGGGTGGAGCAGGAGCCCCACCGCCTCCATTTCCCGAGCCGGGAGAAGATCCGACCCAGGATCTCGGCTGCAGAGAGCCCCCCCTGCCGGGGCTGCCCGAGACCGGCTCCCTGGGAGGCCCGGACCGTGACCTCGACGAGCTCGAGGCCCTGTCCTGGAGGCGTGGGAAGATCGTCTTCGACCGTTTCTTCTCCGCCGGGGAAGGACTTGGACCCCTCTTCAACGGAGACTCCTGCCGCGGTTGCCACCAGGCGCACGTTGTCGGCGGCGCAGGCGGGCTGGACGTGGACGTAGTGCGCTTCGCCAGGCAGGAAGAAAACGGCGAGATTGTCCAGGTCGATTCCGGACCGGCCGCCTCCAGGCTTTCGGTCCACGGCATCCCCCGCGACGAAGTCAATGCCGCGGCCAACATCATTGAAACCAGGCAGACTCCTTCACTGCTCGGCCTCGGCTTGATCGATCGCCTGCCGCAGGACGTTATCCTCGCCAACGCCGACCCCGAAGACTCCGATGGCGATGGCATCTCAGGCCGGGCAAACATGATCGATGGAAGAGTTGGACGCTTCAGCCACAAGGCCGCGGCCCCCAGCCTGGCTGACTTCTCCGCGGATGCGATGATCAACGAGATGGGTATTACCGTAAACTCCGAGCTCACGGATTTTGCCGTCGCCGCGGACGTCGATTCCGTTACCGATCCCGAGCTCTCCGACCAGGACTTTGTAGATCTCGTCTTCTTCACCGGCCACCTGGCTCCACCCCCACGATCTTTCCCGGAGGATGCCAGCCTGAGAGAGCGAATCAGCAAGGGCGAAGAGAACTTCAATGATATCGGCTGTGCCGGCTGTCACGTCAGCGCCCTCGTTGGCGAAGAGGGGGCCGTGGCGGCCTACTCGGACTTCCTGCTGCACGATGTCGCTCATCCAGACAGGCTCAACGTCCCCGAAGACAATGTCGAGCCGGGTGAGTTCCGCACCGCGCCTCTCGGGGGACTGAGACAGACCGCCCCCTACCTCCACGATGGCTCCGCCGAGTCCATCCGTGACGCGATCCTGCTGCACTTCGGCGAGGCCGAGGCATCAAAGACCGCCTTCGAGGCTCTGAGCTTCGACGAGCAGTCCAAGCTCCTCGAATTTCTCCTCAGTCTCTGAACGGCTCAATCAGCCCGGAGTATGACCCTCGCGTAGGTCGACTGGACCGAGGTACACCAGATCGCCACTGCGTTGAACCTGCCGGAGTGAACGTCCCCGGGCAGCGTGAGCTCTATATTCTCGCCAAGATAGGGGCGGGAGCGGGCCAGGTGCTCACTCACGGCAAATCCATCGAGGATGGCGTGAAAATTATTCCTGTCGTGGTTGTAGAGCCAGACCACTACATCCCTCGGACCCAGCCCATCGTAGAAAAAATCCCGGATCCGGATGGTCCCATCACTCCAGTGCTCCACGCGTCCTCGCACCCCGTGCATCACGACCTGGAATCGTCCGCCTCGAAGAAGCCGCGGAACCTCCTCCGATCGGCTACCACAGGAGCGCAAGGCCGGGTTGGCGGCAAGCTCCAGGTAGGAGGTAAGATCCTCGAGCTCGAGATCCGACATGCGCCCGGCCGTCCAGAAAGGCATCCCGTTGCCGAGAAGGTTCCCGGGGAAAACGGAATCTCCAGTTGGCGAGCGTGGCCCCGAGAGGCGAACGGCGCGGCGCACCAGGTCCGGAGTCAGCTCTCGCGTCCACAACGAAGAGGCAAGCCCCTCCACTCCCCCTTCACCGTAGACTCCATGACAGCTCGCGCAGGCCGCGGCGAATAATTCGCAGCCCGCGGCCGGATCCCCCCTGGCCGGACCCATGACCCGCGGCGGCTCGACCCTGTAACTCAACGCCGGGACGGAGGTCTCTGAGGTTCCAAGAGACTCCAGGAAGGCGAGGTATTCGAGACCGGCCTGCTCCCGCGGATCGAGCGCCGGGGCTTCCATCCAATAGACCCGGCACTGGTTGAGCGCCTCCACCAGGTCCTCGACCCTGCCGTTGAAATAGCTGGGGCGGTGTGCCGCGTCGCCCAGCCCGTATCCCGCAGGCAACACTCCGGCGGCATCGCCCCCGGCCGCGGAGCCGGTGCCGTGACAGAGACCGCAGTGAAGTCCGTTGCCGAAGGGGTCAGGCTGGAAAAACCTGGCCGCCCCACGCCGGATGGAGAGGGGCTCCGCACATTGGGCCAGCTCCCCGGCCTCCAGCGGCTCAATCGACAGGACGTTGCTGACAAAGAGAGCCTGCAGGAGGAAGATCGCGTCGGTGATATTGATTCGGCCGTTGTGGTTGATGTCCGTGACAGGAGGACAGATCGCGGGACGCCCTTCGCTGAAGAAGTAATCGAGAAGATACTGGGCATCGCCGATCTCGAGCCGACCATTGCCGTTGGCATCTCCGCGAAGCAGAACGTCTGGAGCCGCCTGCTGTGACTGCAGTGAAGCCTGCGTGAACCAGGCCAGCAAAAAGCATACACAGATACAGGAAAAACGCATACGAATCCTCCGGAACCGGCGAAACCGGCCGGTTCGCTGGCCCTGAAAAAACCGGGGAGAAGCCGGCGGGCGATTCAGACCTTTCGCTCAACCGGAAACCCAATTGCAGATCTCTCGTCCCCCCCAATTTCACCGATCAAAGATGCCGCGTCCACTCAAAATCGGAATGAAAATGGGCGGGGCGGGAGTCCTGCTGTCGATGGATCCGGACGGGATCGGCCGGCGCCGGAGAATCCCCACCCCGGGAAAACCTTCAGAGGCTCCAGGCGGGATCCGGAATCAGGCCAGCAGCTCTTTCACGACATTGCCGTGAACATCGGTCAGGCGATAGTCACGTCCCTGGAACTTGACTGTCAGTCTCTTATGGTCAACGCCGAGGAGATGGAGCATCGTGGCATGGAAATCGTGGATTTCGCAGATGTTCTCCTGGGCGTTGTAGCCCAGCTCGTCGGTATTTCCGTAAGAGATACCACCCTTGATGCCGCCGCCGGCCATGAACATGGAGTAGCCCTTGATGTGATGATCACGGCCGTTGCCCTGGGCCATGGGTGTCCTGCCGAACTCACCCCCGAATATCACCAGGGTGTCATCGAGAAGGCCCCGCTGCTTCAGGTCCTGGATGAGAGCCGCCGTCGCCCTGTCGACCTCCCCCGCGGTCGTCTTGACGTTGTTCTTGATTCCTCCGTGATGATCCCAGGCGCGATGATT
>JAKUSY010000447.1 GCA_022451445.1 Planctomycetota bacterium | reverse complement strand
CGAATTCAACTCCGACAAGCGCGAGGCGCGCTGGAAGTCGATCGCGACTGGCGGGCGGGCGGGCCTCGAAAAACGCCATGCCTCCTATCTGAAGCCCGGCTACAAGCCCAACAAGG
Source organism: Planctomycetota bacterium (assembly GCA_022451445.1). GTDB lineage: Bacteria > Planctomycetota > UBA8108 > UBA8108 > UBA8108 > UBA8108. The sequence goes on along the minus strand of JAKUSY010000447.1, from coordinate 3,256 downwards.
ACTGGTGGGGGAGCGCCCCCCTGGACTGAGGTTTTCGCTCCGACTAGATTGCTTACCCGTACAACCGCTGAGGGAAGATCATGAAAAAGTTCATCGCGTTCCTGCTGGCCACCTGCTGCAGTGTCTCTCTCTTTGCGCAAGCTTCGCGCGTTTTCCCCGAGGGGGAACGTCCTGACGATGCGCGCCTGAAGCCGCTCAAGGACCTGAACGGATTCTTCCCTTTTGAAGTTCCGAAATCGCTCGAGGCCTGGGAAAAAAGAGCGGCCGAGCTGCGCCTGCGGATCCTCGTCGCCACGGGTCTCTATCCCCTGCCCCCGAAGACTCCGCTCAACGCGGTGATCCACGGCAAGTTCGAGCGCCCCGGTTTCACCGTCGAGAAGGTCTACTTCGAGAGCTATCCCGGTCTCTTCGTCACCGGCCTGCTCTTTCGGCCGTCCAATCCGCCTCCGGGCAAGCTGCCCGCGGTACTCAGCCCGCACGGCCACGGCGGCCGCCTGCAGGACCACGGTCTCGCCGGGGTGCGCAAGGAGATCGCCAGCGGCGCCGAGCTTTTTGAAGAGTCCGGCCGCATGCCGAAGCTGGTACGGAATGCCCAGCTTGCCCGCATGGGCTGCGTTACCTTTCTCTACGACATGTTGGGCTATGCCGACAACCAGCAGCTCTCGATGCAGCTGGCGCATCGCTTCGGCAAGCAGCGCCCCGGCTTCGAGGGCAAGGAGAGCTGGGGGCTCTACAGCGCCCAGGCCGAGATGCGCATGCAGTCGATCTTCGGGATCCAGGCGTGGAACTCGATCCGCGCGCTCGACTTCCTTGCCAGTCTCCCGGATGTCGACCCGAAGCGTATAGCAGTCACCGGCGGCAGCGGCGGCGGTACGCAGACGATTATCATCGGCGCCACCGACCCGCGTCCGGTAGTCGGCTTCCCCAACGGCATGGTGAGTAGCTCCATGCAGGGCGGCTGCACCTGCGAGAACGCCAGCCTGCTTCGGATCGGCACGGGCAACGTGGAGCTCGCGGCGCTCTTCGCCCCGCGCCCCCAGGGAATGACGGCCGCCAACGACTGGACGAAGGAGATGCTCGTCAAGGGCAAGGGTTTCTACGAGATCCAGGATCTCTACGCCCTCTACGGAAAGAAGGATGACGTCATCTGCCCCGATCTCCTGCGCTTTCCCCACAACTACAACACCGTGAGCCGCGGCCATATGTACTCCTGGTTCAACAAGCACCTCAAGCTCGGCATCAAGGAGCCCATCGCCGAGAAGGACTACAAGCTTTTCACGAAGGAGGAGCACGCCGTCTGGACCGACAAGCATCCGAAGCCCCCGGGCGGCGATGCCTTCGAGCGCAAGCTCACCCGCCAGCTCGCCGACCAGGACTCAAAGCTCCTCGACGCCATGAGCGACAAGGACCGCCGCGCCACCGTTCGCAACGCCTGGAAGATCATGATCGGCCGCGAGCTTCCCGCCGCCGCCGACATCAAGTTAGAAGGCAGCCGGGGGCGTCAGATGCTGAGCCTCCCGGCGAAGGGCGAGGTGATTCCCGTCGTCAGCTACACACGCACCCGCGTCTACCGGAAGGTTGTTATCTGGGTGCACGGCAAGGGCAAGGACGGCCTCTACGACGATGAGGGGAAGCCGATCGAGGCGCTCCAGAGACTCTGCGGCCGCTCTCGCGTCATCGTCGCCGACCTCTTCCTCCAGGGGGAGTTCCTCGCTCCCGGTAAAACCCTCACCCGGACCCCGACCGTCCGCAACCGGCGCGAATACGCCGGCTACACCCACGGCTACAACCACTCGGTCTTCGCCCGCCGAACCCACGACATCCTCAGCCTCATCGCCCTGGCGAAAAAACACCATGACAACCGCCCTGTCTACCTCGTAGCCACCGGCGGAGCCGCCCCCGTCGCCGCCGCCGCCCTGGCCATAGCCGGCTCCGCGGTCTCCAAGGCCATCCTCGAAACCGGCGACTTCACCTTCGCCGACATCAAGAGCTACCGCCACCCCGACTTCATCCCCGGAGCCGTAAAATACGGCGACCTCAAGGGCCTCCTGGATCTTATCCCTAAGGACTCCATCCGTACCGTGAAGGCGTTCTCAGGCGATGACCTTGATTGGTTGAGGCTGAAATAGAATGAAACATTCTGCCCTATAGCGAGAAAAGAAAGCAGGTTGAAACAATGAGCAGGGAAGATATCCAGGCGGTCCTGGGTTGGTGTACGGTGATCAACTTCGGGATCATGATGTTGTGGTTCTTCGGGTTCCTGGTGGCCCATGATTTTATCTATCAGAGCCACAGCTCCATGTTCCCGGGGCTGTCCCCGGAGCGCTTCGATGAGCTTCACTACCAGCTCATAGGCTTCTACAAGCTGAGCGTTTTCCTGTTGAACCTGGTTCCGTATATTGCGCTGAGGATTACTGGCCGGTCATGAAGCACTTACTCCTTCTCACGCTCCTGGCTTCTACCGGTTGCGTCGGTCTCGGTTCGCGACACGACGGCGCCCTGCAGCATGTCGTTTTGATCTGGCTCAAGGATGCGGGTAACGTCGAGCAGCGCCAGAAGATCATCGAGGTCTCGAAGTCGTTTCGGGATATTCCCGGGGTACTCCAAGTGCAGTCTGGGAAAGCAGTTGCGAGCGATCGAGGCATTGTCGATGACAGCTTCGACGTGGGCATCCTGGTGGTGGTGCCGGATGAGCGGCGGCTGGCGGAATACCTCGCCCATCCGATTCACCAGCGGGCCAAGAGCGATGTGCTGATGCCGCTGGTCGAGAAGATCCTCGTCTACGATATCCGGGAGTGAGTCGCCTCAGTACAGCTCGGCGATGGGCTGGCTATCGCCTGTGACGAGGAACCTCGGGCGGCCGTTGAGGTCGTCGACCGTGGCGCTGTTGACGTCGATGCCGAGGTTGTTGTAGAGCGTGGCGAAGATCTCCTGCACGTGCACCGGGCGGCTGGAAGGAGTGCTGCCAATGCTGTCGGTCTCGCCGATGCCCCGGCCGCCCCGGATGCCGCCGCCGGCGCGCAGGCCCGACTGCGGTCCGGGCCAGTGGTCGCGGCCGCCCTTGGGGTTGATCTTCGGCGTGCGGCCGAACTCTCCCCAGGCGATGACTGTCGTCGTCTCGAGCAGGCCGCGCGCATCGAGATCCTCGAGGAAGGCCGACACGGCGTGATCGAAGACCGGCAGGTATTTCTTCGACAGGTACTCGATGGTGCCCTCGCGGTTGGCGTGCCAGTCCCAGGCTCCGAAGGCCACGGTG
>JAKUSY010000446.1 GCA_022451445.1 Planctomycetota bacterium | reverse complement strand
CGCCGGTTTCTCATCGGCTGCGACGGCGGTGGTGGAGAAAGAAAACAGCAGGACCGCAAGGGATGCGGACGCCGTGGACCGAAAGGGAAGGCTGGAGATTACGCGAAGGATACTCATGGGAGCGCCTGTTTTTTCACCGGTTGAGACCTGTCCAATATAACCGGCTGTTTCCTGTCGAGCTAATAAACCCTGTCGCGGCCGAAAAGCCTCGAAGAATACCCCCTTTTGCGGAGCCCGAGAGCTTTTGCAGCTTCTTCCGTGGCTGGTTCTTGGAATCTCCAATGCCCTCAGGTAAGCTAACTGCAGCGCCGAAGGAGGTCATCCTTGCTTTCTTTTACCGAAAAAAATCTGGGCAGGAGAAGTTTCCTGCGCGTGGGAAGCCTGGGTCTGGGTGGACTCAGTCTCTCGAACCTGCTTGCCGCGAAGGCCTTGGCTGCCGGGGCGGGGCGCGTGGTCAGGGACAAGTCCGTGGTTTTTCTCTTCATGCACGGCGGTCCCTCGCAGACCGAGACCTTCGATCCAAAGATGTCCGCCCCCGCCGGGGTTCGCAGCGTAACCGGGGAGGTGAAGACGTCGCTGCCGGGTGTGACCTATGGAGCGACCTTCGAAAAGCTGGCGCGGCTGGCTCATAAGGTCGCCGTGGTAAGATCTTTCACCACGGGGAACGCCAACCACGATATCAAGCCGATCGTCTGCAAGGAAACCCTCGGAGCCAATCTCGGGTCTCTCTATGCCCGTGTCGCCGGCACCAACCACCCGGTGAGCGGCATGCCGAGGAACGTCGCTCTCTTTCCAAGGGCGGTCGAGCCGAAGTCCCAGGAGCGGGTGACGCAGTTTGGAAAGTTCGACTCGACCGGTTTCCTCGGGGCCGGCTACACGCCCTTCATCCCGGGAGGCAGCGGAGATCTCCAGCAGGATATGCAACTGAACCTGCCGCGGGGCCGGCTGGATGACCGGCGCGGGCTCCTCTCCAGGCTGGACCAGCTGAAGAAGTCCCTCGATGGCAATGGAGAAGGTCTCGATCGCTTCCGCCAGCAGGCCTTTGATACTTTGCTTGGCGGCGTGGGCGATGCCTTTGATCTTTCGAAAGAAGATCCGAAGCTGGTCGAGCGCTACGACACGGCTCCGCTGGTTCGTCCCGATCAGATCGGCAGGCAGTGGAACAACTACAACAACTACGTCGACAATGCCCGCACCCTGGGTAAGCTGATGCTGATGGCCCGGCGTCTCTGTGAGCGAGGCTGCGGATTCGTTACCGTGACGACCAACTTCGTCTGGGACATGCACGCTGATGAGAACAACGCGACAGTCCAGGAAGGGATGCAGTATTGCGGCCTCCCCTTTGATCACGCGGTCTCGACCTTTCTGCAGGATGTCGAGGAGCGCGGATTGAGCGATGACATCCTGCTGGTGGCCTGCGGGGAGATGGGTCGCACCCCGAAGCTGAACGCGCGCGGTGGACGGGATCATTGGGGAGGAATCGCTCCCTTGCTGATCGCCGGTGGCGGGCTCAAGATGGGCCAGGTGATCGGAGAGTCGAATAGGGATGCGAGTCGGCCGGCGGCGGATCCCATCACCAATAAGGACCTTGTAGCCACCATCCTGCACAGCCTCTTCAATGTCGAGGAACTACGTGTAACCCAGGGCATCCCGGCCGAGCTGGTAGACCTGACCTCGAGTGGTAAACCGATTCGCGAGCTGTTCTGAGGCGGGGTACGTCCCGGTCAGTGCGGATTGGCCGCATGCTCTCCGAAATGGACCTCGATCCCCAGCCAGATGGAGTGTGCCTGGGATTCCTCGATGTGCTCAGCGAGGTCGTAATTGTACTGAAGCCGGATCCTTGAAAACTCCGTCGGGGTCCAGATCAGCACAGGTGAGATCCTCTGGCGGTCGTCGCGAAAGGGATCCTCGCTCCTGTCGAGCGGGCCGGAGCCACCGCTGGCGAATCCGTAGCGCAGCCCCACCGCCCAGTCCTTCTCGTAGCCCCAGAGCGCCTGGGAGTAGAGTCCCCAGTCCATCAGGTTGTCGCTGCCGTTGAGGTCGCCAATCGAGAAGGCTCCGCCCTGGCCATCTCCGTCGGCTATGTTGAACCTGCGGCGCATGATCTCCGTCTGCCAGGTAAGGAAGGGCCAGCCGCCGTCATTTTCTTTCGGGGTCCACTCCATGGTGATGTCGGCGCCGAGGACGATCGTACGGCCGCCCTCTCCAGTGGCATTGGGGCCGCAGAGCCCCGAGGCGCCCAGCGTCCAGTCGATCTCCCCCGTGTAGTCCGCGATGTCCTTCTCCACTCGCAGGAGGTAGACGAAGTCTTCGAGGTCCTTCACCTCGTTTTCGACCGCGGCGATGCTGCCAATCGTCTCTTCGTCTCCATCGATGTTCGTGATGCTCGAGTTGAAGCTGGTCATCGTTCTTCCGCTCGCGTCCTGGATGCCCAGGTGGAGTCCGGACAGCCAGGAGGTCGGCTCGCTCATCCCGATGCGCAATCCCATGCCGCGCATCCCGTCACCGCCGAAAATCCGGGTGTTGATCACAGGCTGGTCCATCCAGTTCCGCTCATGCAGGTGGGTAGGGTTGTGGCGGCCGAATTCCGTGAGCATTTGTCCGGCCTCGACATGGATGCCCTTGTCCTGGAGTCCCAGGGGAAGCCTGCTGCTGGTTACGAAGGCCTCGATCATCTCAAATGATGATTCGTTGGTGGCTGCGTCGATCGTGTAGTGGAGGGCGGCATCGAGGCTGAGGTAGGGGTCGATGGTTCCCTGCAATCCCAGCTCCAGCCCCTGGAAGGTGAAGCCGCGTTTGCGCGGGTCGTGATGGCCGCCCTGCAGGTTCAGGAGGGTGTCGTCATCGACGCTCGAGCCGCCGATGGAGAACTGCAGGTCTGCGCTCAGGTCGGCAAGGCTCAGTCGCACAGGGCCGGCATCCTGTCCATCGAGAGCGGGTGAACAGAGACCCACCGCGACGCACAGCAGAATGCTCGGGAGCGGGTTTCGATAGGCTTCTGACCGGCTGGATTTCATCTCGAAGTCCTCTCCCGTTTTTTTGTTATTCTCAATTCACATTCAAGCGATAGCAGTTTGTAAGAAAAGACCACAGGATCCGTCAAGATACGATCTGTATTTTCGTTATCTGGAGCGGTTTTCCAGATTCCCGGTATTTTTTCCGTAAATATCTATAGATGAGTCTCTTAGCCCGATGTTACAGGGCGGAATCCTGATAGAGATGTAGAGTGTGTTCGAATCAATGTGTACATTGTGTTCATTGGTGCAATAGACCCGCAGCAAGGAACTTACAAAGAATCTGGATTTGATATGAAAGCTATCCGCGACAGCCGGGACTTTTCAGCATCGCGCAGGTTGCTGGCCACTTTTTTTTTCGTTCTCGGCAGTCTGCAGCTGTCT
>JAKUSY010000445.1 GCA_022451445.1 Planctomycetota bacterium | reverse complement strand
GGAATCGGCCACCTTCATGACCGAGTTGACATGAACTCCGCCCTTGTGGGCGAAGGCCATCTGGCCGACGAAGGGGTGATTCTCTGGGAAATTCAGGTTGCCGATGGAGTGAATGAACCGCGAGAGATGGGTGAGGTTGGTGAGTCCATCGGTATCGATGGACAGCTCCCTTTCCATCTTCAACAGGAGGTTCGGGATGATGTTGGTGAGGTCGGTATTGCCGCAGCGTTCTCCCAGTCCGTTGAAGGTACCCTGGATATGGCTCGCGCCTTCATCCACCGCGGTCAGGGTGTTGGCATCTGCCATTCCCCCATCGTTGTGGGTGTGGATGCCGATCTCGGTATCGCCGGCCTTCTCCCTGGCGCCCCGCGTAATTTTCTCGACCTCGGCTGGCAGGCTTCCTCCGTTGGTGTCGCATAGCACCAGGCAGCTCGCGCCTCCCTCCCTGGCGGCGCTGAGGGTTTCCAGCGCGTATTCGGGATCGGCCTTGTAGCCATCGAAGAAATGCTCGGCGTCGTAGATGACCTCTCGGTTTTCCGAGAGCAGGTAGCTTACGGAATCCTTGATGATGCGGAGGTTCTCTTCCGGGGTGGTTCGCAGCACCTCGGTTACGTGAAGGTGCCAGGATTTTCCGAAGATCGTAACCACGGGGGTACCGACCGCGAGGATCGCCTGCAGGTTGGCATCATCTTCCGGGGCGCTGCCGGCCCGGCAGGTGCTGCCGAAGGCGGCGAGCTTCGTATGGTTCAGCTCGGTGTCGGCGGCGGCCTTGAAAAAGTCGATGTCCTTCGGATTAGAGCCCGGCCATCCCCCCTCGACGTAGTCGATGGAAAATTCATCCAGTAAACGCAGGATCTTCAGCTTGTCCCGTCCCGAGAAGGAGACTCCTTCACCCTGGGTTCCGTCTCTTAAGGTCGTATCGTAGATCTTGATCATTGGCTCATCCGCCCTGCGGGGCTCTCTCCTGCCCGGACGTTCCGCGGTTGCTCATGCGTCACTTCGCGGTCTTCTGCGGTTTCGACTCGGTATCCTGGCCGGGGGAACCGCCCTTGTCCTGGGGAGTGTTTGCGTGTCGGATGCGATGATTCAGGGCGCGGTTGGCTCCCTTGATCATTGCGTGGACCGAGGCAAGGATTACGTCCTTGTCCACGGCGTCTCCCCGGAAGCGGTTTTCGGCCTGGTCCTTGAACTGGATATTGGCGTGCGCCAGGGCGTTTGTTCCCCCGGTGATGGCCTTCAGGCCGTAGTCGCTGAGCTCCAGCTCACCTCCGAATTGAGCGCTGAGAATCTGCTGGAGGGCATGAGCCGAAGCATCGACGGGCCCGACCCCGGTGCCTGTGCCGATCACCTCCTCGCCATTGATGTTGAGCTTGATGGTGGCGCTGGCGGTGAAGCCGTTGCCGGTCATCACCGAGAACTCCTCGAGCGAGACAACCTGCTCCTCGCTGGTGAGCTCGTTGAGAACCTCGTTGGCGAAGGCGACGACATCTTCTTCCTCGATGGTCTTCTCCCTGTCGGCGGCATCCTTGACCCGGGCTCTGACCTCGTGGAGCTGGTCGCGGTTGAGGTCATAGCCTCTGCGCTCGAGGACTTTTTCGATGGCGTGCACGCCGGAGTGCTTGCCGATGACCAGCTGGGTTCCATGCCAGCCGACCTCCTTGGCTGACATGATCTCATACGTCCTGCGGTCGCTGATGACCCCATGTTGATGGATGCCGGCTTCGTGGGCGAAAGCGTTCTCACCGACGATGGCCTTATTTCTCTGCACCTCGATACCCGTCAGGTTGGAGACCAGGCGGCTGGTGCTCCAGAGCTCCCGGGTGTTGATGCCGGTTTCCACGTCGTAGACGTCCTGGCGCATGTTGAGGGCCATCACGATCTCTTCGAGAGAGGTGTTTCCCGCCCGCTCGCCGATGCCGTTGATGGTGCACTCGATCTGGTCGCAGCCGGCCTGCATGGCCGAGAGCGAGTTGGCCACAGCGACACCAAGGTCGTTGTGGCAGTGGATGCTGAGCACTATGTCATTTGCCGCGGGTACCTTCTCCTTCACGTAGCGTACCCGGTCGCCTATCTCTCCGGGCATGGCGTAGCCCACGGTGTCGGGGATGTTGATCGTCGTGGCCCCCGCGTTCACGGCCGCCTCGATCACCTTGCACATGAAGTCCATGTCGCTGCGCGACGCGTCCTCGGGAGAGAATTCGACATCGTCGGTAAACTGCCGGGCCTGCTCTACACTGGCTACAGCCATCGCCAGGACATCGTCTCTGCTCATCTTGAGCTTCTTGTCCATGTGGAGATCGCTGGTGGCGATGAAGACGTGGATGCGTGAGCTGGAGGCCTTCTCGAGCGCCTTGCCGGCGGCTTCGATGTCTTCTTTCTTGGCCCTGGCGAGACCGCAGATCGTGGGCCCATCGAGGCTCTCGGCGATCAGCTTGACGCCCTCGAAATCCCCGGTGCTCGAGATCGGGAAGCCGGCCTCGATGATGTCTACTCCCAGGCGCTCAAGCTGGCGCGCGATCACCAGCTTCTCTTCCACGTTCAGGCTGGCGCCCGGGCTCTGTTCGCCGTCTCTCAGGGTTGTATCGAAGATTTTTATTTTTCTCATGGTCTCGGGGGCCGGTTTCTCCGGTCCTTTGGAATTGCGTTATTCGACTCTCAGAAGGTCAAAAATCAAAAAAAAAAACCCGCTCACCTTCTGAAGGCGGCGGGTGGTGAAATCGTATCTGGCGTTCTTACGATCCACCCGCCTCGCTAATAAGCAGAATACCGAGTAGGGTCGAACGGCCACAGTCATAATCCGAGACGATGGCGAAACGGTGTCCCCGGGGGTATTTCCGCACGCTTTCAGTGATGGTCTCAAATGTGGCTTTGAACATGGTTTTTCCTGCCTGTACAGGTTGTAAAGTTAAGCACGAATATTAGTTGCATAGCCGGGGCATGTCAATTTTTAAAGCGAACGTGACTTCCCGGGATTTTCTCTCAGGTGTAGAGGCCGGTCATGAGCTTCGCGAATTCTTCAAAATCGAGGGTCAACGCATCGACTGCCGGGTTCGCATTCCCGTTTTGACGAACGTCGACCACCAGTCCGTGGGCGCCGAAAGCTTTCGAGGCGCTTGCCAGCGGCAGGACGAGGTTGCCGTGCTCGATGGCCCTGGAGGGATCGATGAGGACCGGGAGATGGGTCATCTGCCGGATGTTCGCCACCGTGCCGAGGTCGAGGGTGTTGCGCGAGTTTCTCTCGTCGATCCTTATTCCTCGTTCGCAGAGGATAACCTGCTGGTTTCCCTGTACGAGAACGCACTCGGCGGCCTCGAGGAATTCGTCATTGGTGGCTGAGATTCCCCTGGCGAGGACTATGGGGCGGCCCGTCTTGCCGGCCTCCTCGAGGAGGCTGAAGTTCTGCATATTGCGGGGG
>JAKUSY010000444.1 GCA_022451445.1 Planctomycetota bacterium | reverse complement strand
GATTTGCTGGAGCAGCCCTCGCGGTGGGCGGCGGCCATCTCAACGACGAGGCGGGGCACTCCCAGCCGGCTGGCATCTTCCATCCAGCGTTTCCAGCTCTCCATTCCCTCATCAAAGAGCCTGGAGTAGAGCTCGGGGTCCTCAGAATCCTCCCGGTTCATGGTGAAGAGAGAGAGGCCGGCAAATTCGGCGCCATAGCAGGCGGCCTGTTCGATGATGGAAAGACCCGAGATATAGGCGCTTTCGCGGATCTCTTTATTGGCGTGGGTGATCGCTCCGGCATCTCGGTATACCGTAAAAGCGCTGACGAGCTTGACCTCCCGGGCGGCCGCGTGCTCAGCCACCCGGTGGTGATAATCTCTGAAAGCTTCAGGAGACCTGCTGTAGAGGACGGGCCCATAATCATTATCGGCCACCATCTCGAGGTGTCTGAGGCCGAGCTGATCACGGGCCAGATCGATCGTATGTCGGCGTCCGAAGACATACTTGGCGAAATTGAGATTGAGCCCGAGATACAGCCTGGGGGCCATGGTTTGCTTCCCTCTGGTGGAAAATAAGGCGGCATTATAGCCCTGGAGGCGCTTCTCATCGAGCGGCGGGGATCAGTTGTTTGACACCGGGGCGCGAGGTGCTACAATCGGCCGCTTACCATAGAGGTTAAGCATGACCAAGACTCTCCACGTTTTTCATCACCCGATTCATCATCATTTGCGGCATTCGCCCAGGAGGGGTTCGCAGGTCTGCTGATATTGTGCATAGCATGAGCTGAAAGCCCCCGTAACCGTGGTTACGGGTTTTTTTTTGGAGTTACCAATGTCTGATCAAATTCTCAAGCTGGGGCTTCCCAAGGGGAGCCTGCAGGAATCGACCTTTTCCCTGTTCAAGAAGGCGGGCTACGGCTTCAGCGTCTCTTCCCGCTCGTATTTTCCATCGACCGACGACAAGGAGCTCGAGGCGATGCTGGTGCGCGCGCAGGAGATCGCCCGCTATGTCGAGGAGGGTATCTTCGATGCGGGGCTGACCGGCAAGGACTGGATTCTCGAGAACGATGCCGATGTCCACGAGGTGATGGATCTCTGCTATTCCAAGCAGTCGATGCGGCCCTGCCGCTGGGTTCTCGCTGTTCCCGAGGACTCGCCTGTCAAGAGCGTCAAGGATCTCGAGGGCAAGCACATCGCCACCGAGGCCGTCAAGATGGCCCAGGCCTATCTCGAGAAGAACGGGGTGCAGGCGGAGGTCGAATTCTCCTGGGGCGCCACCGAGGTCAAGACCCCTGATCTCGTCGATGCGATCGTCGAGATCACGGAGACGGGATCATCGCTCCGCGCCAACAAGCTGCGGATCGTGGATGAGCTCCTGGTCACCACCCCGCGGCTGATAGCCAACCGCTCGAGCTGGGAGGACCCCTGGAAGAGGCGGAAGATCGAGAACATGGCGCTGCTCCTGGAGGGCGCGTTGAACGCGGAGGGAAGGGTCGGACTCAAGCTGAACTGTCCCCGCGAAGGGCTCGATAAGGTGCTTGGCATCCTGCCCTCGATGAAGAACCCGACGATCTCCAGGCTCTCCGACGACGAGTGGGTCGCGGTCGAGACCATTCTCCTGGAGACCGAGGTTCGGTCCATCATCCCGGAGCTCAAGGATGCCGGCGCCAGGGACATTATCGAGTACCCGTTGAATAAAGTGATCGATTAGCAGACCGAGTGAGCTCCCCTGGTAGCAGGGGGGCGGGGAGCGGCAGGTCCGCTCCGGAGAGTTCCCTGATGAGTGACATCGCAAAGAGTGTAGCTGAAATTATCGCCGATGTTCGCGCGCGCGGTGACCAGGCCCTGCTCGACTATACCGAGCGCTGGGATGGGGTGCGCCTGGACATCGGGGGGCTGCGCGTTGGCGCCGATGTCCTCGAGGCGGAGGTCGAGGAGAGCGATTTCTCGCGGGCCTTCGCCCGGGCGGTCGATCGAATCGGGAAGTTTCACAGCCGGGTGAAGCCCAGGACGAGTCTCTACGAGGATGAAGAAGGCGTGCTCATGGGAATGCGGTGGACGCCGATCCGTTCGGTCGGGCTCTACGTCCCCGGCGGCAAGGCGGCCTATCCCTCCACCCTCGCCATGACGGCGCTGCCGGCGAGAATCGCCGGAGTGGAGCGCATCGTTGTCGTCTCTCCCCCGGGTTCCGACGGTGAGATCAGCCCCCAGGTGCTGATGGCGGCGCGGATGCTCGGGCTCGAGGAGGTCTACAGGGTAGGCGGAGCCCAGGCGATCGCCGCCCTCGCCATCGGCACCGACAGCATACCGAAGGTCGACAAGGTCTTCGGTCCCGGAAACGCCTTCGTGGCGGAGGCCAAGCTGCAGCTCTTTGGAGAGGTGGGAATCGATATGTTGGCCGGGCCCAGCGAGCTGGTGGTCTACGCCGACGAAACGGCCGATCCCCGCTGGGCGGCCGCGGATCTTCTCGCCCAGGCGGAGCACGATGAGAGCACGAGGGTAACTCTCCTGGCCTCCGGCCAGGGAGTCCTGGAGGCCGTCCGCAAGTGCGTGGCCGAGCTCCTCGAGGAGAGCCCCAGGCGGGAGACGATCGAGCTCTCGCTCGAGCGCACCGGCCGCTTCGAGGTCATCTCCGACCCTCGCAGCGCCGCGGCGAGGATCGATGAGATAGCTCCGGAGCACCTGTCGATCCAGGTCGCCAATCCATTTTCTTTCCTGCCGCTGGTGAGAAACGCCGGAGCGATCTTCCTCGGCAAGGAGAGCCCCGTGGCGATCGGGGACTATTTTGCCGGTCCCAACCACGTGCTCCCCACCGGCGGTACGGCGCGTTTCGCCTCCTGCCTGTCTGTCGAGGATTTCATGAAGCGCTCCAACCTGGTGCGCATGAGCCTGGACTTTACCCGGGACTCGAGCCGGGATGTCGAGGAGCTGGCCCTGGGAGAGGGGCTTCCCGCCCACGCCATCTCGGTCGCCCTCAGGCGGCAGGAGCCCGGCCAGGCGAGAGTGCGCGGCGGTCTGCAGGGGGTCACGCCCTACCTGCTCGTCGAAGAGGAGGGCGAGACCAAGCTCAACCAGAACGAGTCGCCCTGGGATATCCCCGGGGAGCTCAAGGACGAGGTCGCCGGGCGGATCAGGGAGCTCCCCTGGAACCGCTACCACCAGGGCATACACCAGGCTTTTCTCGACCGGATCGCCGCCGATGCGGATCTTCCGACCGGCAGCGTGCTGGCCGCTTCGGGTTCCAACCTCATCCTGCAGTGGGTCTTCGAGGCCTTCGCCGGTCCCGGGCGGTCTGTTCTTGTTCCTTCTCCATCGTTCTCGCTTTACCCGCTCTGGGCCAGGGTGACGGAGTCGCGGCGCGATGAGGTTCAGCTTGCCGATGACCTGTCCTACGATGCGGAGGCCGTGCTGGCCGCTGTCAGCGATGGCCGTCCTGATCTGAC
>JAKUSY010000443.1 GCA_022451445.1 Planctomycetota bacterium | reverse complement strand
ACATGGAGCCCGGCGAGGTCTTTCCCTACGCGCCAACCGCAGGCCGGCCGGATCTCCGTGAGCTCTGGCGCGCCAAGCAGCTTGAGGAGAATCCCTCGATGCGGGACAAGGCCATGGGGATGCCGATCGTCACCAGCGCCCTGACGCATGGTCTCGGTGTCGCCGGAGATCTCTTCCTGGACCCGGGCGATCGCGTTATTCTCCCGGAGCATTTCTGGGGAAACTACAATCTCACCTTCGGTGTTCGCAACCAGTGTGAAATCGAGACCTACCCGTTCTACGACGGCGGCGGTTTCAACTCCAGCGCCCTGGCGCAGAAGCTCGAGGAGGTCGGTGAAAAAGCATCCCGGGCTGTCGTGGTGCTGAATTTTCCCAACAATCCCACCGGGTATACTCCAACCCCGGAGGCCGCGGCTGAGATCCGTGATGCGATTGTCGGCGCCGCCGAGAACGGCCTGCGCCAGGTGGTCATCTGTGATGATGCTTATTTCGGGCTGTTCTTCGATGACAGCTGCCTGCAGGAATCGATCTTCGGTTACCTGGCGAACTGCCATCCTGACGTCCTGGCCGTGAAGCTCGATGGAGCCACCAAGGAGGTCTTTGCCTGGGGCTTCAGGGTGGGGTTCCTGACCTTCGCCGCCGGTGGAGCCGGGGATCTCGATGCGGTCCACACCGCCCTCGAGAAGAAAACGATGGGCTCCATCAGGGGCGGCGTCAGCAACTCTCCAAATACCACCCAGTCGGCGGTTGTTCGAATGCTCCAGGATCCGGAGGCGGCGGCCCAGAGGAAGGAGAAGCGTGACGTTCTCTGCGCGCGCGCGCTTCGTACCCGGGAGGTTCTCGATGATGAGAAGTACGTCGAGGCCTGGGATGTGTACCCCTTCAACTCCGGCTACTTCATGTGCGTTAAGCTGAAGGGCGACGTCGATGCCGAAGACCTCCGGGTGCATCTCCTCGACAAGTACGGGGTCGGGGTGATCTCCAGCAGCGCTACCGATATCAGGGTGGCCTTCTCCTGCCTCGAGGAGGGACAGATCGAGGAGGTCTTCGAGCTCCTCCTCCAGGCGTGGAAAGACCTGGCGGGCTGAGCCTGCACGTCGTTTCGTCAGGGATCGAGAGCGACCTCGGTGACCGATATCCGGCCTCCCATGCAGACGTCGATGTCTCTGCCGGCCCTCCGCGCGCGCGAGTGGTAGTCATCCTGGTAGATGAAGGAATCACCCTCGAGATCGTAGGTGATGGCGTGCGGAGATGGATCGATCCTGCAGTAGACGACCTCCAGGTCGACCGTGTCGTTGTCGGGGTTGGGGATGTTGATGTTCCAGAAGGCCTTTTCGGGCACGGGCTTTGACAGGATCTCGGCGAGGATCATCGCGGTCCGGCTCGCCGTCAGTTCCCAGTCGAGCTCCTTGTCCTTGCCGATGTACTGGGAGATGGCGATGGCGGGGCGCCCCTGGATTGTCGCTTCGCGCGCGGCGGCGGCAGTCCCCGACATATAGGTGTCGACGCCGAGGTTGGCCCCCTGGTTGATCCCGGCGATGAGCCAGTCAGCATCGCTGGCGAAGTGGGCGAGGGCCAGGCGGGCGCAATCCGGCGGATATCCAGCCACGCTGTAGCGGTTTTCTCCTCTCTCCTGGAATCGCAGGGGCTCCCGGATGGTTACCCGGTGCCCACTCCCCGATTGCGGCAGGTCCGGGGCAACCGTGACAGTGCTGCCGATGTTGGCGCAGACCGTCTCAAGCGTCCGGAGTCCGGGAGCGTCGATTCCATCATCGTTGGTCAGGGCGAATTTCATGATCCTCGGGAGGTTTTCTTTGTTTTGGTAGTCGGCCCGGAGCCCGGTATCTGCGCCTGGTTTCCTTTATCTGCCATCATGGCTTTTGCAATTTCACCCTTTCTGGTAGCGTACCGCCTTCTATTTACACTCAAGGACGCGACAAGACCATGCTGATTCAGGATCAGAATTCATTCGAGGACCTGCTGCGGCGCTGCCGTGAGCATGGTTCGTTCGCCTTTGATACCGAGTTCCTGAGGGAAAATACATACTGGCCCGAGCTGTGCCTGATCCAGATCGGTCTGCGGGGGGAGGCCGTGGCGGTTGACCCCCTGGCTGAGGGCATTAATTGCGATCTGCTCGTAGAGCTTCTCCAGGACCCGGGTGTCGAGGTGATCGTTCATGCCGGGCAGCAGGATATGGAGATCTTTTTCTGTAAGTCAGAGGCGCTTCCGGTCCGGATATTCGATACCCAGGTTGCCGCGGCCCTCTGCCTGAAAAATGCCGACAGCATCGGCTATTCGCGGCTCGTGGAGCGACTGTGCGAGGTCAAGCTCTCGAAGGGGGAGTCCCGAACTCATTGGGAGAGGCGCCCCTTGACCAGCAGGCAGCTGGACTACGCTTTGAATGACGTGCTGTATCTCGAGAAGCTGCGGGATCTTCTCGGGACAAGACTCCGTGAGCTCGGCCGCGAGGACTGGCTGGATGAGGAGCTGGTCTTCTACCAGGACGGGAATCTCTACCGCAGGGATCCGATGACCTTCTATTCCCGCGTAAAGGGGGCGGCTCGCCTGGATCGCCGCGAGCTCGCGATCCTGCGTGTCCTCGCGGCCTGGAGGGAGGAGGAGGCGAGGAAGAGAAACAAGCCCAGGAAACGCATCGTGAGCGATGACAAGCTTATCGAGATCTCTCGAAGAAAGCCTGTCAGTGTCGAGAGGTTGAGTGAGTCGAGGGGAATGCACCGGCGTTTTATCGAGAGGAATGGGAAATCCATTCTGAAGATGGTCAGGAAGGGTCTCGATGTTCCCGTTGAGGAGTATCCCGCACGCGTCAACAGGGAAGGAAGGGATCCTGAGTTCGGCCTCGCTCTCGATGTGCTCGACATCTTTCTCAAGACCAGGGCGAAGGAGCTCGACATGGCTCCCGCCTACCTTGCCAGTCGCGGCGATCTCTACGATCTCGTGAAGGCCAGCGCCGCCGGTCGCGCCGCCTCTGCCGAGGTTCGTGTGCTGAGTGGCTGGAGACACGAGCTGGTGGGAGATGATCTCCTGGGGTTGCTGGCGGGGAATTACAGCCTCTCCCTGGCGCCGGGGAACGCGGAGGTCGTCGTCCGGCGTTTAGACGGCTCCGGGTAGGGCTACCTGGACTTGCCGGGTTTCGCGGCGGACTCCGAAATTCTCACGCAGAGGATCTCCTTGTCGCTCCTGGCGAAGATGTCCTGGCCTGAAAAGGCCGGATGGCTCCAGATCCAGCGTCCGTCGATCAGATGGACCCGCCCCCTCTCGCTATAGCCTTTGGGACTGAGCCGGGCGAGGATCAGGTCACCGCGAGCGTTGAGGATGACCGCGAGCCCCTTCTCTTTTCCGCCCCAGACCATGGATGCGTGCGGATTCTTCTCCTTCGTTGTCATCCGATGCCCGTCACTCCATACGACGC
>JAKUSY010000442.1 GCA_022451445.1 Planctomycetota bacterium | reverse complement strand
CCGCTTGTACAGCACGAGTCGCTGCGACACGTCGGGCACGTACTCCACGGGCAGCCGCGCCTGCACGGGCAGTAGGATCTCGGGGTCGATCTCCTGCTCGCGGATGGTGCCGCGCAGCTCTTCGACGGTCTCCTCGAGCAGCTCCATGTAGGTTTCGTAGCCGACCGCCATCAGGTTGCCCGACTGCTCGCCGCCCAGCAGGTTGCCGGCGCCGCGGATCTCGAGGTCCATGTTCGCGAGCCGAAAACCGCTGCCGAGCTCCGACAGATCCTGGATTGCCTCTAGCCGGCGCTGTGCGGCGTCGGGCAGCGCCTCTTGCATGATCGGGATCATCAAGTAGGCGTAGGCACGGTGATCACTGCGGCCGACCCGCCCACGCAATTGATACAGCTGCGCCAGACCGAGTGCGTCGGCGCGATCGATCAAGATGGTGTTGGCGCGCGGGATGTCGATCCCGCTCTCGATGATCGTGGTAGCGAGCAGGACATCGGCCTCATGGCGCATGAAAGCGCCCATGCGCGCCTCCAGCTCTCTCTCCTTCATCTGTCCATGTACGACCAGGATCCTCGCCTCCGGAACGATCCCCTCCACCTCCTTTTTCAGCGTTTCGATATCCAGGACCCGGTTGTGGACAAGATAAATCTGCCCATCCCTGTTCATTTCTCGAACGATGACCTCCCGCAGGCGGTTGGAGTCGAAATGGCTGATCTCCGTCTGGATCGACATCCGCCCCTCGGGCGCGGTCGACAGGCTGGAGATGTCGCGGATGCCCAGCAGGGCCATATGAAGCGTCCTGGGTATCGGGGTGGCGGAGAGGGTCAAGACCTCAACCTGGCTGCGCAGCTGCTTCAGCTTCTCCTTGTGGACGACTCCGAATCTCTGCTCCTCGTCTATGATGACCAGGCCCAGATCCCTGAAGCCGACATCGGCGGACAGCAGCCGATGGGTCCCTATCAGGATATCGAGCTGCCCCTTGCAGGCTTTTTCTACAGTCGCCTGCTGCTGTGAGCGCGAGCGAAACCTGCTGAGCACGTCGATCGACACAGGGAAGCCGGACATGCGATCGTTGAAGGAGCTGTAGTGCTGCTGGGCCAGGAGAGTTGTCGGGACCAGGACAGCCACCTGTCGACCTCCCTCAACCGCCTTGAAGGCGGCCCGCATGGCGAGCTCAGTCTTACCGTACCCGACATCACCGCAGATCAGTCGATCCATAGGCCTGGGCTGCTGCATGTCCTCCTTGATGGCCCTGGTCACCTCTACCTGGTCCTCTGTATCGTCGTAAGGGAAGGAGGCCTCGAACTGGCGCTGCCATTCACTGTCCTCCTCATAGGCCGTGCCGGGATGCTCCAGCCGGGCCGCCTGGACATCGAGCAATTCCGCCGCCAGGTCCATCAGAGCCGCCTCGACCTCGTCTTTCTTGCGCGACCAGCTCGTTCCCCCGACCTTGTCAAGCCTGGGGGCCCGATCTCCACTGCCGACATACTTCTGAACGAGATCGATCTTCGACACCGGCACATAGACCTTCACATCCGCCTTGTAAACCAGCGCGAGGAACTCCTGCTCAACGCCATCCTTCTCGAAAGACTCGATACCCATGTAGCGACCTATGCCATGTACGAGGTGGACCACATGGTCCCCCTTCTTCAGCTCCAGGAAGCTGCGGATCGCCTTGCCGGGCACCTTCAGAGCTCGTCGCGGCCGCCGCACCACCTGCCGATTGAAGATCTCCCGGGTGCTCAGCACCGCTCGCGAGAGCGAGGTCACCTCGAAACCGCGACGCAGCGGCCCGACCTCTATATCGATGCGCTCGGAATCCCTGAGCTGGTTGTCCCTGAGCAATTCACTGAAACGCTTCGCCTCCCCTTCACTCTCACAATAGACCGTCACCTCGACACCATCACAGAGGCGGGAGCCGATGGATTCAAAGGCCCTGGCAATATCAGCCGAGCGCTCCTGCTCGACCGAGCCGAAACCAAGATTCATAGCGGGCACCGATTCGGACACCACGGGCATGCAGGAGGCGTGGGCGGCGGTGCAGCCGCGAAGCTTCAGCATGAACTGATCCCGGGCGGTATCGCCGCCGGGACCCGATATGTTATGGAAGACCTTCCTCACCCGGTCAAAAACAGCATCAGCCTCCCACAGGACAACCCGGTCCGCCTCCTGGAGGTAGTCAAAGAGCAGCGCCTCCTCTCCCCTATAGCAATCGCGGAAAACCTTGTCGCTGGCGATGAGCGCGAGCTCGATCCGATCCTCGACGGAGCCGGGCACCGAGCGCTGGGTGGCGGGATCGTACCTGCGAACCGATTCGATGGCGTCGCCGAAATACTCCAGGCGAACCGGGGCGTCATGCGAATAGGGAAACACATCGAAGATGTCGCCGCGGCTGGAGTACTCGCCGACCGCTTCGGCAAGGGGGACGTTGCGATAGCCCTTCGCGGTGAGGACCTCAGCGAGCTCCGTGGGAGGAAGCCGGCTGCCGGCGAAAAGCTCGAGGCGGGCATCGCGCAGGAGCCTCGGATCCGGCACCGGCTGAACGAGCGCGTGGACCGGAGTCACGATAAAAGAGCCTCCCTCTCCAGGCCCCTGGAGAGTCTCCAGCACCTGGAGACGGTCCCCGTAGACCAGTGGGTCAGGATTTGAATTCTCGAGAAAGAGGGAATCCCAGGCCGGAAAAGACGTCACACCGGTCTCGACGAAGGCTTCGAGCTCTTCGAGCAGCTCATCGGCATCCTCCTGGCAGGAGGTGACGAGAATGCAATTGCCGGCCTCATCTTCACGGGCCTTGTGCCACGCGCCGAGAAAGAGGGCGAGAGAGCCGCCCCAGAAGTCCCCCAGCCTGGCGAAGCCGGCCTCCAGGAGGGACCTTGCCCGGCGGAATTCATCGGAGCGCAGATAGTCTTGAAGCAGTGAGCCTTTCACTTTTTCTCCACAAGGGGGGAGTCGGTTTCATCCAGCATCTTCAGGGTCTTTCGCGCCGCCTCCTGCTCAGCCTCCTTCTTCGCCGCCCCGGCTCCGATGGCGTAGCGCTTGTCGCCGATGACGGCGACGACCTCGAAAGACTTTAAATGATCGGGCCCCTGCTCTGAGACAACCCGGTAGGTCGGGGTGAGACTGACGACCCTCTGCGCCCATTGCTGGAGCAGGGACTTGTAGTTGCGGTGGTGGCGATCACTGGCTACGTTCAGCACCTGGTGGTAAATGTTTCTCAGGATGAAGCGGCGGGCGACCTCCAGCCCTCCATCTTTGTAGATCGCGGCGACCACGGCCTCAAAGACGTTCGCCAGCAGCGAATTCGGCAGCTTCTTACGCCGGGTAACTCCCTTGCCGACATTGTAATGCGCCCCCAGTCCAAGGCGCTGGCTCTCCGCCGCCAGGACATTGGTCGAGACAACCACCGACTTGATCTGGGTAAGCTCACCCTCATCGTG
>JAKUSY010000441.1 GCA_022451445.1 Planctomycetota bacterium | reverse complement strand
GCTTCCAAGGATCCGCCATACAAGGTGATGGTCGAACGTCAGCTGAGCATGCTCTACTCCCTTCGCGAGGGAGCGCTCGGAGATGTCAAGGTGATGAACAAGCTCGGCGGCACCGAGGAAACCGAGACAGCCGTCGACAAGGCCCTTGCCTTCCTCTCCAGTGCCCAGGCGGAGGATGGGCGCTGGGACCTGAGTGAAAACGGCGGCGCGGCCAACCACGACATGGCGGCCACCGCCTTCGCGCTGCTGGCTTTCTACGGACGCGGTGAACCCCACAACTCCGAGTGCCAGTACCGCGAGGTGGTCGCAAAGGGCATCCGATGGCTGATCGATCAGCAGGACAAGGCCGATGGTGACCTGCGCGGAAAAAACCCCAAGGGGGACATGTACGACCACGGCATCGCCTCGCTGGCGATGATCGAGGCATACGGAGTAACCAAGGATACCGAGCTGCTGCGCCCGCGCGCGATCGCCGCGGTTGAGTTTATCACCTCGGCCCAGCACGAAGAGGGCGGCTGGAGGTACAAGCCGGGCCAGAAGGGCGATCTCTCGGTCTCCGGCTGGATGGTCATGGCCCTGGCCAGCGCCAAGTGGTCGGGCCTGCAGGTTAAAGATGAAACTATCGCCGGCGCCCGCAGGTTCCTCACCGAAGTCTCGAGCCGTAAAGATGGCGGAGCCTTCGGCTACACAAATAAGGTTGGCGGCGGCGGTCACACGCCGGCGATGAACGCGGTAGGTTTCTTCTGCAGCCAGTTGCTCGGCCTCTCATCGAGCAGCGCCCGCGCCTGGGAGTCCTCAGCGCTTGTCGACAGGAAGGGGCTCGACGTGGCCGACCTCTACTACGCCTATTACGGAACCCTGGCCACCTACCAGCACCAGGGCCCCGCCTGGCGCCGCTGGCTGGAATCGATGAAAGGGCAATTTATCAAGGCCCAGGCTCCAGATGGCTCCTGGATCGTCAAGGGAAAGCACAGCGGCCCGATGGGACCGGTCATCACAACCTCCCTGGTCGCTCTCTGCCTCGAGGCGCACTACCGCTACACTCCACTCTATGGTCTTGGCTTTGAACCAGACCCCGCCGGACCAAAGAGAGCGGCTGACGGTTTGCTTTCCCCCGAGGACATCCCGCCAACCCCGCTCTTCCGCCACGCCAGGCGCATCGAAATGCTCAGCTCGAAGGACGCTGATGATCTGGACCCGGTGATCACCGACCACGGCGACTTCATCTATTTCGCTTCCGACCGAACCAACGGCCAGGGTGGCAAAGACATCTACCGGTCACGGTTCAAAAAGAACACCAACAATGAAGTCCTGGAAGACCTGCTGATCCCCGGTGAACCAAAAAATCTCGGCCCGGAAATCAACTCCCCCAATGATGAATCAGCCCCAGCGCTGCGTATGGCTGGCTTCCATCTGATGTTCAACTCGAACCGGGGCGACAATCCGGCAGCCCTCTACGGGGCGATGAGCAAACGTGTCGTTCGACGCTATGACTACTCGAAGATGCCCGATGGCAGTTGGATGGAAGACAACCTGGGCTTGCTGCTGGCCTCGTGCGGCGCCCTCTTCGTCCTGCTGCTTGGCTCCTGGCTCGCGCTACGCAAGCCTTCCTCCCTCGACAGCGATCCGGAAGCCGCCACAGCGGAGGCGGCCGTATAGGGTCTGATGCCATGAGTGATAAGAATAAAAATACAGCCGGAGACGAAACCCTCTCCACGAAAGCGCCAGCCTCCGGACGATCCTGGACCCGCTGGCTCCTGCCGACAGCGGGACTTATCGCCCTCATCCTCCTGGGCCTGGTGATTCGTAACCGCCTGCGGAGCGAGGTCTGGTCCTACTACACCGACGAAGAAGGGCTACACGTCGATGTGCAGTAAAAAAAGGAGCGCATGGTTCTATGGGAAGACCCGATGCAAAGTCTCTTCGAAGAAAGGGACAGGACTCCTGGAGACCCGGGGGCTGTCGATCCGGTCAACCAGGCATCCCGGAGCCTGGAGGCGGCCTTCTCATCCGATGGCACCATGATGGTCCTGACCCGCTTTTCAACTGACTTTGAGAAAACAAGCCCCGAAGAAACCGGCGCCGACCTCTACCTCTCCAGGTGGGATGGAAGGACCTGGAGTCGGCCGGAGGCCATGACCGCCCTGAACACCTCCAGCAACGAAGGGGGCGCCGCCTTCTCCCGGGATGACCAGCACCTCTACTTCAGCTCAAACCGCGAGGGAGGCGCCGGTGGCTACGACATCTATGTCGCCCGCAAGGATGGTAAAAGCTGGACAACGATCGAGCGCCTGGGAGATTCCATCAACTCGGCAAAGAACGAAACCGGACCGGCTCCCTCCACCGACGACAGGAAACTCTACTTCTCGACCAACCGGGTCACCGACAGGGACATCTACGTAGCACAACGGGAGCTGCCGGAAGCTTCCGAAGAACCCGCACTGGCGGACCTCAACCCGGTAGCTATAGCTGCCTCGAGCGAGGGCTGGAGCTTCACCGCAGCCAACGGTGTCCAGGGAGAAGACTGGGTAACGGTCGCATTTGACGACAGCAAATGGACCACGGCAAAGGCCCCGCTGGGCTATGGGGAGCCCTCTGTCGCTGGAAAAAACGGAACCACCGTGGAATTACAGGGCCAGCCTATCCTGGTTCGAAGGATATTCTCTTTAGACCAAAGGCTTCTCGACGCGAATAAAAAATTCACCCTGCGAATCGCCTCCGACGATTCAGCCACCATCTGGATCAACGGCCAGCAGGTTCACAAGGAAGACATAGACCATGAAGCCAAATATTGGAACCACACGATCGAGGTCGCCACGGGGGTCTTCAAAAAAGAAGGAAACGTAGTAGCCGCACGGGTCAACAACAAGGTTGGCTCCAGCGACATCTTCTTTGACCTCGCCCTCGAAGCTGGCCTGGCCTCCGACAAGGCCGCAATCGCAGCCGAATCGGACAAACCGGAGAAAACCCCGCTGCCGGTCTTCAGGAAGGCGGTTCCCGTCGATACGCTCAACTCGTCGGGGGATGATATCGAGACCGCGCTCACCGGGCAGGGAGATCACGTCTTCCTGGCCTCCAACCGGACCAGGGGCAAACCCGTCGTTTTCAGCCTCTACTTCTCCCGGGTGGTCGGCGGCGAGGTGATGCCTCCTGAAAAGGTCGACGTCTACATCAAGGAAGGCCAGGCGACCGATCCCGCGGTTCGAATGGAAGGTTTCGATCTCCTCTTCAGCTCCGATGGCGACCTCGCTCCCCAGGCGGTAAAGGTTGAGGCAAGCCCGGAGGAGGCGGGCGAGCTTACTGCTCCTAAACAGGATTACAGGCTCTACCGGTCCATCTCACGCGATTTCATAGGCTATTCCGATCTCGCCCGCTGGGAATTGTTCAAGGAGCGCATCGCGAACATCTTCTGGTGGATCCTGCTTGGGATCGCAGCCCT
>JAKUSY010000440.1 GCA_022451445.1 Planctomycetota bacterium | reverse complement strand
ACAACATCCTGCGCATTTTTTACGAGATGGGCTTCAAGGTCCACCAGGTGCCGGCGGATACCACTGCCGAGCAGGTTCGCGATCTCAAACCCGATGGCGTGTTTCTTTCCAATGGACCGGGTGACCCGGAGGGGCTGCCCTATGCCATCGAGACCATCCGGTCGCTGCTCGGAGAGTATCCAATCTTCGGCATCTGTCTCGGGCACCAGCTCATGGGACTGGCTCTTGGAGGCTCCACCGAAAAGCTGAGGTTCGGCCATCACGGCGGGAACCACCCGGTCTTGAACACCCGGACCGGCAAGGTCGAGATTTCCGTACAGAATCACTGCTACGCTGTTGTGCCGGACTCTTTCGAGACGGACCAGGTGAAGCCGTATTTCATCAATCTCAACGACCAGACCCTCGAGGGTCTCTACCACAGGGAGCTGCCTCTCTTTACCGTGCAGTTCCATCCGGAGGCGGCGCCCGGGCCCAATGATTTCACTTTCCTTTTCGATGATTTTGCCCGGATGATCCGGGGCGGCAAGTCCCTGCCCGAGACACCGGAGATCTGGGAGAGCAAGGCCGGAGTCTGACGATGGAGGAGCGCTCGGCGCCGACGCCGAAGGAGAGAACAGCGATGAGCAGTACGAATCAGGTTCAGCCCGCCCGCCACAGCTGTGTGGTCGGTCTCCAATGGGGAGATGAGGGTAAGGGGAAGATCGTGGACGTATTGTCGGCCGGGGCCGATGTGGTCGTTCGCTACCAGGGGGGAGCGAACGCCGGCCACACGGTGCAGGTCGAAGACAAGGAGTACATTTTCCACCTTGTTCCCTCGGGGATCCTCGATGAGGACACGATCTGCGTCATCGGCAATGGAGTCGTTATCGATCCCCGCGCGCTCATCGGCGAGCTCGACGAGATCCGGGCTGGTGGCCTCGAGCACGAGGAGAACATCCTCGTCAGCGACCGGGCGCATGTCGTGCTGCCCTATCACAGCGCTCTTGATGAGGCGAAAGAGAGCGCCGGGGGAGATGGCAAGATTGGCACCACGCTCCGGGGCATCGGTCCCTGCTATACCGACAAATCATCCAGGGTGGGTATCCGGATGGCCGAGTTTGTCGATCCCGTTCGCTTCAAGGAACGCCTCGTCCGCCTGGCTGCGCTCAAAAACCGCGAGCTCGAGAGTCTCCATGGCCGGGAGCCGATCGATCCGGAAGCGGTCTTCGAGGAATACTCGGCTTACGCGGAGAGGCTGCGTCCCCGGGTTTGCGATGTGACAGGCTACCTTCACCAACGGGATGCCGGTGGCGCCCGGATTCTCTTCGAGGGGGCCCAGGGGGCCTTGCTTGACATCGACATGGGAACCTATCCCTATGTGACCTCTTCCAATACGTCTTTCCTGGGTCTCGGTCCCGGTACGGGTTTCTCGGCCCGGAAGGTAGGCAGGGTTTTCGGGATCACCAAGGCCTACGCGACGCGGGTTGGTGAGGGGCCCTTCCCCAGTGAGATGGATGATGAGGCCGGCGAGAGCCTGCGGCAGGTAGGTGGAGAGTTCGGGGCGACCACCGGACGCCCCAGGCGCTGCGGCTGGCTTGATATCGTCGCCTTGCGCCGCGCGATTCAATTCGGTGACGTGGATGCCATGGTCGTGACCAAGCTCGATGTCCTCGATCATCTAGATGAGATCAAGGTGGCGGTCTCCTATACCGTCGATGGTGTCGAGACGGATCAATTTCCGGCTTTCACTGATTGTGCTATCATCCCGCAGTACAGGTCCTTCCCCGGCTGGCGCGAGAGCACCACCGGGTGCAGATCCTTCGCTGAGTTGCCGGAGAAGGCCCGGGAATACCTGCAGTTTGTCGCCGATGCCGCCGGCTGTCCGATCGCCATTGTTTCCGTGGGCAAGGAGCGTTCGCAGATAGTCAATCTCGATCCCTGGCTTGAGCCGGGGGTTGCGATGGAAGGAGCTTGACCCAGGTGAAATTCTCTCCTGAACAGATCCCCGCCCACATCGCCTTCATCATGGACGGCAATGGGCGCTGGGCGAGGAGCCGGAGTTTCCTGCGCCAGCGGGGTTACGAGGAAGGCGCCGTTTCATTGCGTAGGATCACGACGCACTGCCGTGAGCTGGGAGTGCGAGAGACGACCTTCTTCGCATTGTCCACGGAGAATTACCTGCGCCGGCCGCGGCGGGAGATCAGCTTCCTGATGAAGCTGCTGAAGACCTACCTGGTGAAAGAGCGGGCGATGTTGATGGATAACAATATTCGTCTCACCACGATCGGTGACATCAGTTCTTTTCCCTCCGACGTTCTCGATGCTCTCCATGAGACCCGGACCCTGAGCGCCGGAAACGATGGGATGGTCATGAGGCTCGCCCTCAATTACGGTTCCCGCCAGGAGATCATCAACGCGGTTCGGGCCCTCTGCGCGGATGTCAGGGAGGGGAGACTGGATCCGGATCGGATCGAGGATATCAGTGAAGATGTTTTTTCTGCCTACCTGGCTGATCCGCAGATGAAGGATCCGGACCTGGTGATTCGAACCGCCGGTGAATACAGGCTATCCAATTTTCTCCTCTGGCAGTCATCCTACAGTGAGCTCTGGATTACCGATGAGCTGTGGCCTGACTTCGAGGTCGAGCATCTCGAGGAGGCGCTCGATGCTTATGTTCGGCGCGATCGCAAATACGGCGCCGTGGTGGATTCCACCTCGCGGGAAGCCTCGGGCAATTCCGGGGGGATTTGAATCCGGATATTCGTTTGCAGGAGGTGAGAAGCTTGAATAACCAGCTTGCCTTGATTCGCAGCGCGGGATGCGGGGGCCGGTTCCCCGGGGAGAGCCGGCTTGGGCGCTAAACAGATCCGCTATCTGCTGGGGATCGTATTGCTGCTGGCGATCGCGGGAGTCCTCGCGTTTGACAGCTGGCTCGACAAGCCGATCGCGGGATCCGCGATACTCGTGGTCATGGGCTTGGTTGGCCATATCGAGTTTTCGAAGATGTCGACGGGACGGCGCCTGGGGTTCTCAACCCTGCCGGGCCTGCTCGCCACCACCTGGTTCCTCGCCGTACCCTGCTGGTATTGGGAGGCGGAGGGGTTCGGACTCTCCAGTACCGAACAGCAGCTGTTGCTCCTGGGCGTCTTCGCTCTTCTCTTCCTGTCCTTTCTCACGGTTCTTTTTCGAAAAGATTTCCTCGCGAGGGCGGGCGAGGTGGCGCCGACTGTGCTGGGGGCCCTCCTTTTCGGTCTGCTTTTTTCTTTCGTGATCAGAATCTACTGCAGGTGCGAGGATGTCTTAACGGCGGCAGTTTTCGTTTTCGGTATCAAGCTGACTGATATCGGCGGTTATGTCGCCGGCTCGACCATCGGCCGGACGAGATTCCTTAACATAAGCCCCAAAAAGACCTTAGAGGGTTTCATCGCAGGGTTCCTGCTGACCGGAGCCTGCTTCGCCCTGGCCGCGG